>JAEYWA010000216.1 GCA_023431385.1 Bacillota bacterium
TAGAGTAATATGAGTTTGTTTTCAGCAAGTTCTCTGTTGCTCTCTACTGAATTCATAATACCTCCTGGATCGTTTGTAATTAGAATATACTGTAATATAACAGGGTTACATTTTATGCTATAATATACTAGCAATATAAAAATATTTTATAATTATAGCATAGTAAAGTGGAAGCCGCAACATATTACCGTAATCGGGGGTTTCAGTGATTAAAGACATAGTTGTTAAAAATGTAATTAATAATGACGTGATTAAGGAAATACGGACTCTTATAAACACCATGGGAGGCTCTTTTTCGGGATTTTCAGATATTATGGATTTTCTTCCGCAGCAGCTTAAAAATTATCCCTATGCAATAACCTTTGGGATAAGACTCTCTGATGCCATAATTGATGAAATTGACCACAAGCCTACCTTTACTTATTTCAATCATTATCGCTCTGTTAACGCCTTAATTGACCAAATCTCTCTGAGGGTAGTCCTTCTGCTCAACCGGGAGGGCTATAATGCCTATTCCATAGCAGCTTCCCAGAGCATTCCGACTTCAAATGTACCCTACAGCGGAGTTATCCCTCATAAGACCGGAGCGGTGCATTCAGGCTTGGGCTGGATTGGTAAGAACGGCCTGTTTATCCATAAGGAGTATGGCCCTCGCCTAAGATTGGGAACTGTACTGACAGACCTGGAGCTGCCTTATGATAGTAAACCAATGCAAAGTCAGTGTTCTGGATGCAGTAAATGTGTTACTGCCTGCCCGGCAATGGCTTTAACGGGAAGCGAGTGGAGCATGGGAGTAGAAAGGGAGCACATTGTTGATGCCAAGGCGTGCTCAGAATACATGAATCAGAACTTTAAAAATATTGGCCGTGGCTCTGTTTGCGGTATCTGTGTCAAAGTGTGTCCATATTCAAAAAGAAATAAAACGTGTTAGCCGTTAAATTATTATGATATGATATTAGATTAAAATAGATATAAATAAACATCTGGAAGGTATTTTATATGAACAAAACAGGTCTGATACACATATATACCGGTGAAGGCAAGGGTAAAACTACTGCTGCTCTGGGGCTGGGCATAAGAGCTTGCGGAAGCGGTATGAAGGTACTTCTGGTTCAATTTTTAAAGAATATGCATTCAAGTGAACTTGAAATAATCAAAAAGCTGGAGCCTGATTTTAAAGTTATTCGCGGGTTCAGCTGTCCAAAATTTACGTGGGAAATGAACGGTGAAGAACTGGGGAGAAGTTCCAGAGAAGCTGCAGAACTGCTGGAACAAGTAAAAGGCATCGTACACAAAGGGGAATTTGATCTTGTAATCCTTGATGAAATAATTGGGGTTGTTTCTATGAAGTTTTTGCCTGTAGAGGCTGTTTTAGACTTTGTAAGAAATAAGCCTGAAAAGGCAGAGCTGGTTTTAACCGGGAGAGATGCTCATGAGGAGCTGATAAAAGCGGCTGATTACGTATCAGAGATAAGGGCGGTCAAACATCCCTTTGAAAAGGGCATAATCTCCCGAAAAGGTATAGAATATTAGTTTATATTAGTTAATAAAAGCCGCCCCGCTTCAACCCTTTGAAATTGAAGCAGGGCGGTATTAAAATTCAAAATCACTTTAACTATTTGCGAATTGTTTCCTGATACATTCTCTTGTATTCCTTAGCCGATTTATCCCAGCTAAAGTCTGCTCTCATGCCTCTTTCCACAATAAGCTTCCATATATCCTTTCGGTTATAGTAAAAGTCTACTGCTCTTCTTATTGTATTAAGCATATCATGTGCATTATAGTTCGCGAAGGTAAAACCGTTTCCGGCACCGGTTTCATCGTTGTATGAAAGAACCGTATCGTTAAGGCCGCCTGTTTCGCGAACTATAGGTACCGAACCGTATCTGAAGCTGAAGATCTGTCCCAGACCGCAGGGCTCGAACAGGGAAGGCATAAGGAACATGTCAGACCCGGCGTAAATTCTTTGTGCCAGAGTATCGCTGAAGGTGATGTTGGCAGATACCTTATCCTTATGCCAATAAGCAGCATTTTCAAATACGTATTTGTAATGCTCATCACCCTTGCCCAGAAGAACCAGCTGTAAATCCATCTGAAGAATCTCTTCCAGTACGCATTCAATAAGATCAAAGCCCTTTTGGGGCGTGAGTCTTGATATGATTCCTATTACCGGCACATCAGGTCTAACAGGCAAGCCCAGTTCCTCTTGAAGCTTTTTCTTATTTTCGTATTTTAGAGCAATACTATCTGCTGAATAATTTGTATATATTCTACTATCAGTTTTAGGATCATTTCTCTCAAAATCAATTCCATTAAGTATCCCGTATAAGTCACCTGATCTTTGAAGAAGTATATCCATTAAGCCCTCTCCATAGAAATCTGTTTTAATCTCCTGAGAATAAGTAGGGCTCACTGTACTAATAGAGTTCGAATAAACAAGCCCTGCTTTCATGAAGTTTACGCAGTCGTGATATTCAATTCCGTTTGGAGTGAAGTACTGCCAGTCAACATTCATCAAATCTGAAAGCACCTGCTTCGGAAATATGCCCTGATACTTAAGGTTATGAATTGTAAATACCGTTTTTATTTTACAGAAATAGTCCTGTTTATAGTTGGCTTGAAGAAGCAGACTTACGATACCTGTCTGCCAATCGTTGCAATGAATTATGTCCGGCTTGAATCCAACAAGGGGAAGCATTTCAATAACTGCTTTGCTAAAAAAAGTAAATTGCTCTGCTTCATCAAAATCGCCATATAAATCATTTCTGCCGAAGTAATACTCGTTATCCAAAAAATAATAGGTTACATCCTCGCGAACAAGTTTGAAAATACCGCAATACTGATGTCTCCATGACAAATCTACAAATATATAGCCAATGTATTCCATATCAGTTTTGTATTGTTGAGGAATACTTTTATAGTTTGGCAATACAACCCTTATATCTACACCCAGATTTGATATTGCTTTCGGAAGGGAGCCTGCAACGTCTCCGAGTCCACCGGTTTTAGCATATGGAAACACCTCGGAAGATGCAAATAATACACTTAAGTTACTCATATTAACCTTGTATAATATAGTCGATGACTAAATCATACGCCCCTTTCTAATATTTTAAATGCTTACTATGCACAAAAAGTATTAAAATCTCTCCTAAATCATCCAAAAGGTGGATATAGGAGCGTCAGTCTAATTTATAGCTTAAGTTTAGCAGAATTTGAATACCCACACAATAACTATACAATTAATTACCGGTAATTACCGGTGTATTTATTATTCAAAAAAATGGTAATACAAATGTTACCATACCGTAATACTTATTCAAAATGTCAGATGGTATAATATAACAAAAACAGCTTTAGGAGGACTTTATGTTCGGAAAAAAAATGAAAAACTTTGCAGCTATATCAATAAGCTGCTGTCTGTTTGCATCTCAGGGTGTTATAGCTGCTGAGGATGTTACAAAACTTGGATCATATACGATTTCACAGCATCAAGCTGCAGACGCAAAGACTGAAACCACCGCCGCTGAGCAAATCACGACGGAAAATAAAAATAATATCAAGACAAAGATCAGCCTTGAAGAAGCTAAAAAAATTGTTAAGGCTTTAAAATTTACCGAAGGGTATGAAATTTCAAATGTATACCTGGAAAGTGATGCCGGCATTGGTGCTCAACCCATATATAGGATTGAATTATTGGGAAGCGATATCAATTCCAATATGAATGTAAGTATTTCTGCAAATAACGGTGAGCTTATCAACTTTAATCTTTGGGACATGTATTCCAACAGAAAGAATGTTGTAACTATTACCAAGAAACAGGCAAGAGAAGCTGCTGATAAATTTATTAAGGATTACGTGGCAGTTAACGGGAAGACCTTTGAATTAATTACCGATTTAATCTATCCATACTACGAAAAAATGAACGGTATTTATGAAATGCCACAATACAATTTTAATTATGCCTTAAAGGTTAACGGGATAATTGTAAGTGATTACTCTTGTTATCTCTCAGTCAATGCAGCAAACGGTCAGATTTCAAACTTCTATTCACAATTCCCTTTGGAATCAAATTATCCAGCTGCCGATGGAGTGAAAGATTCAGCTGCATTGATAAACAAGTACAATGAAATACTTCAAATGCAGCTTCAGTATTTAAGTTCTTATGATGGCAATACACCCAAACAGTACCTAGCATATATTCCAGTTATGCCGGGGATGCTTAATGCCAAGACTTTGGAAACAGCAAGCGATTTGATTTATAGCAGTTATAAGCGACCTCTGAAAAATAAGCCTTTAGTCGCTGATTTCAAGGTAGCAAATAAGAAGATATCGGAAGAAGAGGCTCAGAAAACAGCAGAGAATATTAAGCTATATATAGAAAAGCTCGTAGGCATAAAATTCAGCAACGAATCCAACAGATTTATAAAAATAGCTTCTTCAGGTAAAGATACTACCAGAAGCTATTACTATTCGCTGAATGATAAAAAGAACCACGGTTTGTCTGTTTCAATTAATCTTACTACCGGCAATATAGTAAACTTTTCATATTATGAATATGAAAGAAACAACCAAAGCCAACAAACCAAGGTTAATGAAAAAGTAAGCTATGATGAGGCGAAAAAGACAAGTGATGAAATTATAAAAAATATTTTTCCAAAACAGTACGGTGCTTTTAGTGATAATAATAAAGAATACCAGGATAGTTCACCGAATCTGAAGGAACAGCCCAATCACCAGCTGACATACCCAAGATTTGAAAACGATATAATGACTTATGACAGCATAAATGTAAGTATAGATAAAGAAACCGGTAAGCCATTACAAATATACTTTAACTGGAGTGATATGGAGTTTCCTAAGCCTCAGAGTGTCATTTCTGCAGAGAAGGCTAAAGAGCTTTATATGAAGAATTGTGAATTTGAACTGGCATATTATACCCCCTATGAAAATAAGAACGGAACAGCTGTTAAGTCTGGAAGCAGCTTAATAGTATACAGACCTACCAATTTATCATCTTCAAGATATATAGATGCTGAAAAGGGTATAGTGGTTGATTACAATGGTAAAGCCATTCAACAGAAATACACCAATGAAACCCATTGGGCTGCTGTTAATATTGAGATGCTGGAATCACAGGGTATAGTACTCAGTAATATTACAAATTACGATGACAAGTTAACCCGTCAGGATGCTGTAAAAATGCTCTCGTTGGTATTGGGATTACAATACTATAATTACAACGAGAAGACCAAGGGCAGTTTCTCCGACGTGCCATATGACAACGAGTACTTCAAATATATTGAATCAGCTGTTACAAATAAAATCATTGAGTCCACAGGGAAGAACTTTAACGGTAAGCAGAATATAACCAAACAAGAATTCATAAATATGCTTATTAATGTATTGGGTTATCAGGATATTATTAAGCATCCCGAGCTGTTTGTAAAAAAAGACAGTGATACAAGGATTGCTTTATGTATGGCATTAGATATATTGCCTGTCAGGCCGGGAGAAAACTTTAATGCAAAAGACGAAATAACATTTGCAGAAGCAGCATTTTCTCTCCAAAAGTCATTAAAATATTTTAGGTAAATAGCACTGTTTAAAGCAATCATGTCCGGACAAAAAAGGACATGATTGCTTTTTATATATAAAAAATATTATAAAAATAATATATGAATTATATCAATTTCCGGTTATCTGTCGTATAATGATTCTGTATAGGTAATCTGTGGTAAAAATAAATTAGTGTGAGCAGATCTATTTGTATAATTATTTTGTAAGGAGGTCAGATAAATGGATTTAAAGGATTTATTAAAGAAGAAGAAAAGATCAACTAAAAAACAAACTGCAAAAAATGTTGCTATAGGTGCAGGAATTGGAACTGCCGTTGGTGTGGCTGCTGGCGTATTACTGGCTCCCAAGTCAGGTAAGGAAACCAGAGAAGATATTGCTAAGACTACAAAGGAAACTCTTGAAACAGTTAAAGAGGGTTTGAACGTAGCAAAGGAAAAAATCGAGGAAATTGTTAAAAAAGAAAAAGCAGTTATTTGTGGAGACAACAAAGATGCTGATGAAAAGGACGAGGTAGTCGAATAACCAGAATAAAAGCCTTAAATACGAAAGGAAGTTGTGTATGTCTGTTACTGTAGACCTTAGTGTTGTGGCATGGTTTATAATATTTTGTATTGCCGTAATTATTGGAGTATTTTTAATAATTCTCCTTAGAAATTGCCTGAAAGTAGTAGACAGGGTCAACAATATACTTGATAGTAATTCTGAGAATATTCAAAAGACTCTTGAAGCACTGCCGTCAACTGTGAAAAGTATTGATGAACTGGCTGTAAGCGGAAAAGGTACTTTGGATAAAGCGACGTCAGTTGTTTCCACAGTTGAAGATACAATCACCGAAACCATTGATTCGTTTTCTATTAATGCGGAGAACGTACTGAGTATTATTAATATTGCCAGCTCTGTCGTTAAATCCATAATTAGCGCATTTTCTTCAAAAAAATAATAGTAATATAAAATAAAAAACGAAAGATATATCTTTCGTTTTTTATTTTATGCGTCAGGTAATATACTGATAACATAAAACTGAGCTAAGCGGATTTTCTTGCCTTAATATTGTAATAAACTGCCTCATATGGTATTATGGAATTGCGTGATCCTGCCAACAAAAGACAAAATTTTTATAATTAATGGTTATTTTACAACACCTAAAATATCATTAATTAAAAACCAAAAATACGATATGGGGTGAAATACTGTGGATGGAAATGTGCGGTTAAGTGCTACAGTAATAAGCTGTACGGGAAATGATACAGAAAAAGATGATTTTTATTTTAACGGTAATTTTTTTAATTGTCATAATACACAAAGTATTCAATTTTCTTTTGAAAAAGCTGCAAATAATTATATCTTTGCTATATCCGATTCCATTGGCTTCGAGGACGGAGAAATAAATGGGATATCTGCAATTCGAGAGATAAAGAAATATCATGAAAGTGCAAAGCTCCAGCAGTTTTCTCTGGAATCTATTTCTGAAAGAATATATGAGGCTGTTCAACTATCCAGCAATCTCATTTATAGCCAATCAGTGATAGCGAGTCAAAGTTTTACCAGATTGACAGGTTTTTCATCACTTATTATCGACAATAACAGAGCGGCCATAATGAATTTGGGTAACAATGGAGCTTTTTTATTCAGACAGGGTCAGCAAAAAGAACTCTTTTCAAGAAATAACGGCCGTAAGTCAGAAAAATTAAGAAGTTTGGGAATTTCACCAACAGCCCCTGATTTTAATGATACTGAACAGATTCTTAAACTTGCAGAAGAAGAATCCAAAACAAAGATTAAGTTATCCCCCAGCTTTGAACTTGAAGAGGATGATTTGATTATTCTCTGCAGTGACGGATTACTAAACGGCATTAGTAAAAGCAGACTTGAGGCCGTAGTCGACTCAGGCTTTGACCCTTCAAAGATGGCTAGTGTACTTTATCAGGAAGCATCAAAAAGCGGCGTAGAAGATGGAATTACAGTAATGGTCATAAGAGTTGAGGAAATAAGAAGTCTGGCCTTCGGTTACGGTAATAAAAGGACAGGCGGTAATGTAGACTTTGATAACGAGCCTGAAGGGGATAAAGATGGAGAGCGTTCCGGCGGCAGTATAGTTAATTACATATTAGGATTTGTCTGCGTATTAGTTATATCAGGTGTACTTTTTATGGGCTATCTTATAATTTCTAACAGTGATTTTTTTGGTTCTGATAAGGGAAATAACACCTCTCAGGCCAGCATGACTGCCGATAGCACAGCAAATAGTACTGGTCTGACCTCAAACGATACTCCTTCATGGGATACTTCGAATTCAGAACCTTCACAGGCATCCGATACTTCAAAGGATAACAGTCAGTCGGATGACCATAATGATGATTTAAGCGGCAATGATAATAATCAGCAGGGTAGTCAAGCTGACAGCAATGGTTCGGGCAATGATAATGGGGACAGTAATGAAAATTCAAATGACGAATATGATATATATGTGGTTAAATCAGGAGATACCTTGAGCGCTATAAGCAATAAGTATTATGGAAGCTTAAACAAATACAACATTATCATGAAGTATAATAATATCAAGAATGAAACCAGTCTATTTGTAGGTCAGGAACTAAAAATACCGAAATTAAATTAATCAGAACGTTATATAACATTAATGACGTTATTAATTATTCAAAATATTAAAGCAGCTATTTAGCTGCTTTTCTTTTATTAATTTCTGAAAAATAATATTTTAAAATAGGGAACATATAAAATTTTACTGCGTCTATTAATAATGTTGGCAAGATTTACATATTACTGTACAAAAAACGAGGGGTGGTTTGTTATGAAAAAAATTATTTCAATTATGTTGGTGGTGACAATGCTGATAACGTTTATGTCACCTGTTATGGCAAGCAGTTCCGTAACAACAGACAAAGGACTTGAAAATGCTATTAAAGTTGTTAAGAGTAAGATCAATATCCCAGCAGACTGCAATAAATTCACTTATAATATTTATAATCAGGATGGATCAGTAATCTGGAATTTAAGTTGGAGTAATGAGGAATTGCAGAAGTACATCAATGTCACAATTAATCAGGATAATTTCATTTCCGGCTATTCTTCATATCAGTACTCAATTAATAATTATGATAAAAAAATACCGAAGTATTCCAGAAGTCAGGGGAAGGAAATTGCAGAAAAATTCATTGAAAAGCTTAATCCAAAGTTGCTTACAGAATTTAAGCTTATCGAAAATAATAATATTTCAGAGGATAGAGAATACTATTTCAATTATGTAAGGCAGGTAAATGGTGTAGATTATGCCAATAATACCATAAGCATAAATGTAAACAACTATACAGGACAGGTTACGAGCTTTTATTGTAATTATTCATGGAAGACAAAATTTGAATCAGCTGATAAAATAATCAGCCTTGAGCAGGCTAAGAAGAATTTTATTGATAAGCTTGGACTTAAGCTTGTTTACAATATCAAATCCGATAAGGATAAAATTGTGTCCTATCTGGCTTATGTACCTAAGGACTCTTTAAAGTATATTGATGCAGTTACTGGTGAGGTCGAAAAGATGCCAAATGGTAATGCATTCTACTACACTGGGGCTACTATGGAGAAAATGGCCTATTCCAATGACTCTGGAGCAGTAGTTCTTACACCGGATGAATTGAAGGCTGTGACTGATATGTCGGGCCTTATAACAAAGGAAGAGCTGGACAAAAAGTTAAGGGGTATTAGCATCTTTAAGCTTAACAGCGAATTCTCTTTGGCAAGTGCCGAGCTTAGAAAGGATTGGAGAAATAAAGATTCATTGATATGGTATATGAGGTATACCAAGGTCATAAACAAGGAAACAAAGCAGCTAAGAGAATTATCAATATCAGCGGATGCCAAGAGCGGTGATATTCTGGATTTCTGGACCTACTATGATGTACCGGCTGATACCAAGCCTCAGAAGACAAAAGAGGAAGCCAGAAAAATATGCGATGAAATTATAATGAGCCTGATACCCAGCTATTATCCGGAGGTAAAGTATGATGATACCTACTACGCTTATGAGGAAACCGAGAATAGGCAATATAGCTTTAGGTATGTAAGGGTTAAGAATGGCTTGGAGTGTCCAAACGATTCTATTGTGATTTCCTATGATAATCTAAGTGGTAATATTACTAATGTATCATCCAACTGGACCAAGGATCTTAAATTTGACGATCCTAGCAAGGCGATTCCGATAGAAAAGGCATATGAAGTGCTCTTCGACAATAATAAATTAGGTTACGACGTACAATATATCAGTGAATACAATTACCAGAAGTATATCTCACCAGAGCAGACAGAGGGTGATGAAGCTGTACTCGGTTTTATGATCAATGGAAGAAGGCCATGTATTATAAGTGCTGAGACCGGGGAGGTACTAAATTATTCAGGAATTCCTTACAAGGAGAATAGTGTATCCGACTACACTGATATAAAAGGCTTAAAAAACGAGGATCAGGTTAAAATACTTACTCAGTTGTCAATCAGGTACTTTGAAGATGAGCTGAAAGCTACTGAGCAACTGCAGCAGCAAGACTATTTTATTTTGTTAAGCCGGCTTAATGATATTTACTTTGATTCAGGTATAGATAAGGAAACTTCTGTTGAAAGAATGTACAATAACCTTATAAGCTCGGGCATCATTACAAAAGCTGAAAAGGCACCAACAACGGTGTTAACAAGAGAGGAAGCTGCGAAATATTTTGTTAAATTCCAAAGAATGGGCCAGGTGGCTGAAATTAAAGGTATATTCAAATCTGATTTTAAGGATGCAGACAAAATTAACCCCAACCTTTTGGGATATGTATGTATAGCATCCGGCTTAAAGGCTATAAACGGCGATAATGGATATTTTAAGCCTCAGGAGAAAGTGACCAGATTGGATGGGCTCCTTACTATATACAACTATTTAAGCAGCAAGTAATCATTAAATTTATCTATTGGAGAAAAAAAGGGGGGACTGACCTTGGTCAGTCCCTTAAATAATAGGGATTTATCAAAAAATAGATATAAGCTTATGTAATGTATTATTACACATGAATCATGTATAATTATACGTTAATTATACTCTAACAATATTAGTTTTACAATATATATTTTAACAATTTATCATAATAAATTGTTAAAATGTTAAAACAAAGCATCTTTTAACAAATTTTGTTTTATATTGTTTATTTTTAAGCTATACTGAATATTGGTTATTATGAATTGACTATTTCTTGTCAAAAAGGTTAAAATTATATAGATAAAACTATTTCGGAGGTAAGAAATTTATGTTAACACACGTAGTATTTTTTAAGCTAAAGGATAAAAGCAAGGGAACTCTCGATAAAATAAAAAAAGATCTTCTTGCTTTAAAGGATGAAATTCCTCTGATAAAATCAATAGAAGTTGGGATTGATATTCTGCAAACAGAAAGATCCTTTGATATAGTACTTTATTCTAAATTTGATTCATTGGAGGATATGAAGGCGTACCAGGTTCATCCAGCCCATGTGAAGTTCTCAGAATATATTCAGACTGTAAAAGAGACTATTTATGCAGTTGATTATGAGAGCTAAACCGTTTAATTTTAGTAAGTTATTTACATGCGAAAGATGTGGATCAACATTTGAACAGGTTAACTAAAGACAAATACTTTGGAGATGTAGACTATGAATAAAAAATATGCATTTTTTCTTTCACTATTAATTGTATTATCAGTTTTTACGGGGTGTTCAAATAATTTGTATTCAGACAAAACCGTTACTGAGAATACTGTAAGCACACAGACTGAATTGCCTCAACAGCCCCAGAATTCAGAAACAAGCTCGACCATGGAGACACAGGAGCCGGCTAAGGACAGCAGCGCTGCTGAAAATTCCCAGGTAAATCAAGTTACTGATACAAAGCAAATTGATATTATTGATTACACCAAGGTAAAGCCTAATGAAAGTGGTCAAATTATGGTGGTAATGTTCCATAATTTTGTGGAGTCATATCCCAAGGGTAATAATGAGTATACGACTACTTTTGATGAGTTTGAAAAACTATTGCCCGAATTGTACGAGAAAAAGTATAGACTTATAAGTCTTACCGACCTTTTGAATAACAAAATAAATGTGCCTGCCGGCTGTATTCCAATGGTATTTACTTTTGATGACGGAACTTCAGGACAATTCAATATGGTGGAAAAAGACGGGGAATTGGTTGCTAACCCAAAGTCTGCAGTAGGTATAATGGAAGAGTTTAATAAAAAGCATCCCGATTTCGGTCTTCAAGGTACGTTTTATGTGAATTTGGGTGTAAGTACCTTCCCTGGTGAGGGAAACATGTCTGACAGGCTTAATTATCTGATTGGCAAGGGCTTTGAAATTGGTAATCATACAAAAACACATGTGTCACTGCCAGCTGTTAAAACCCCTCAAAAAATGATGGAGGAGGTTGGTGGAAATCAGGTGTTAATGAATGAGCTGGTGCCCGGTTACTACTTTAATTCCTTTTCACTGCCTTTCGGAAATGCATCAAAAAATCTCAGGGATTATGTTATAAAAGGAAATTTCGAGGGAATAGATTATAAACACTCTGCTATAATGCTTGTTGGAGCAAATCCGGCCCAATCACCAGTTTCATCAAGCTTCGATCCAATGGCCCTCCCTCGGGTAAGATCCTCGGGACAAAAGCCTGTTGAGTGTGATCTTGCCTGGTGGGTGGATGCGTTAGAAAAAGGCAGCTCACAGTACGTAAGTGACGGAAATCCTGATACAGTCACAGTACCAAAGGATAAGCAGAAGAATGTCGATATGTCCAGGTTGAACGGTAAACAATTAGTGACTTACTAGTAAATCGGTAGAGCATTAACATTAAGAAATGAATGTACCTCGGAGTCAGTAGATTTAGTGGCTTCGGGGTTTTTTCATAACACGCCCCTTATTAATCATGTAATCCAAAGAGATCCCCTCATTAACGGAATTATAATCCATTAACATTTTGCTACTTTTAAAATAACGGTATATTTAAAGGCTGGAATGTTTACAATAAGCATGGGAATATTATATAATTATTGTTAAATATTGGTTATAACATTCGTATAGTTTGTATTAAAAATTGAAGAGAGAGGTAAGTTGAATATGGATCAAAAGCAAGCAAAAAAGATGCAAACCGATACTGATGTAAAACGAAAAGCAATTAAACAGGTAGTTGCTCACCTTAAAAAAAAGATAACTTCCGAGTATGTAGGAAGTGAACATTTAAAGGAGTGGCTGACAGAAATCGAGTCAATAATGGCTAAGGAAGAATTTAATATCAAAGATTATATTCATGCAAGAAAGAGCCTTAACGATATTATTGAGAGAACCCTTGATGAAGAAATACGGTTTAAGTTAAGAGACTCATGGTATAGCTTGGGAAAGGCTCTGGAAAAGAAAGCTAAAATTAATTAAATTTCAGTGGGGGCAATATATGTTTTGGAGACAAACGATAAAGAATAATAAGAACGGTGAAATATTGGAGAAAATTAAAGGAGAAATTCAGACTCAATTACACTTCAGAGGCGTATCAATTTCTAGCATAAATATGCAGATTAATTCCAATAACATTTCACTTACTATTTGTATAAACGGAAGCAAAAGATTGGCATAAATCGATAAATTGACATATGGAAATGGTTACCTTATTATAAAAACATCTAAACTGAAGGGAGCATTGAAGGATGATAATAGTTCTATAATAATCAATTAATATTTGCATATTTAAGAAGAAAAGTTTAATCAGCCTAAAACAGGCTTATTTATTGAATTCTTCAGAGGTATGCTTTGATTGTTAAGAACTACAGATTTCATTGCACCTTTTTATTACCACGTAAAAAACTGTGCCTTAACCGCAAGTTTTATTTTCCAGAAAGTATATAAGTTTATATTTGCTTGTGACGCTGATGTGGTAATAGAGTTATTTAAAGGCTGTAAGTGAACAATAGGTTCATTTACACCCTTTTGCTTTGGTGTACGTCCAGCGAAGCTGGAGCACACTTGGATATCAGATAAATTGAAATGAGCCCCTGAAGATACCGTTATTGAGTGTTTCAGAGAAAACAGAATTATTCAAGAGGGTTAGGCTAAAACTGAGTATGCTTTTATTTAATGAAGATAGAAGAATAATCACAAGGAATTAAGAGTAAAGCAGCTGTTGATGCTACAGATAAAGCCGCGGATAAGGTCTTAGATAAGGTCTGTGAAAATAAACGAGGAAGAGCTTGACAAAACGCTTGATGAACTGATCGAGCAGGGATTAACAATGATAAGTTAATAGTACGTATTTATATAAAATGGAACAGTCAGGCTGACTGTTCCATTTTGTAATTTTATTAAACTGATACGATAAAATCCTTGGCCTTTTGTATGGCCTGAAGAACAGTTTCAGCGGCGGGGCCCCCTGGCAGGTTTCTGCCGGAAACACATTTTTCAAGGCTTATCTCAGTATAAACATCTTCCTGAATTTTATCCGAGAAGCTTGTGAATTCATCCATACTCATTTCATCAATAGCCTTATTGTTTTCAATACAGTAAAGTACCATTTTACCGATTATCTCATGGGCACTTCTGAAAGGGATACCCTTTTTTACGAGATAATCAGCTATATCTGTTGCATTTGTAAAGCCGCCCTGAGCTGCTTTGTACATATTAGCCTTACGCAGTTTCATTGTAGCCAGCATATTTGTAAAAACAGGTAGACACATTTTAACTGTATCAACTGCATCAAATATTGCTTCTTTATCTTCCTGTATATCTTTATTATAGGCCAAAGGGAGTGATTTCATAACTGTAAGCAGAGTCATCAGACTTCCATATACCCTGCCTGTTTTACCGCGGGCCAGCTCGGCTACATCTGGATTTTTCTTTTGGGGCATAATACTGCTGCCAGTACTGTATGCATCATCCAGTTCGACAAAACCAAATTCATGAGATGACCATAAAATAATTTCTTCACTGAGTCTGCTCACATGCATCATCAGGATTGATAGGCAGGAGGCCAGTTCAATGGCGAAATCTCTGTCACTTACACCGTCCAGACTATTTTGTGTAATGTCATTAAATCCGAGTTCCTTTGCCACCATATACCTGTCAAGGGGATAGGTGGTGCCGGCAAGTGCACAGGATCCCAAAGGCAGAATGTTCATTCTGGAATAGCAGTCGCTTAAACGCATATAGTCACGTTTGAACATCTCAAAATATGCCATCATATGATGGCTAAAAGTTATGGGCTGCGCTCTCTGCAAGTGGGTGTATCCTGGTAGAATTGTATTGGTATTCGCCTCGGAAATGTTTATAAGAGTTTTCTCAAGGGAGAGGAGCATATCACTGATTGTTGTTATTTCATCTCTCAGATACATTCTTATATCCAGGGCAACCTGATCGTTGCGGCTTCTTCCGGTGTGGAGCTTTTTCCCAGTATCACCGATTCTGGAGATAAGAATTTTCTCGATATTCATATGAATATCTTCGGCATCAATCTCAAACATAATTTTGCCTTCTTCAATGTCATCTAGAATATCCTTTAGGGTATTCTGTATAAGAGTACTTTCTTCAACTGAAATGATGCCGCATTTTCCGAGCATATTTGAATGGGCTATACTGCCCAGTATATCCTGCTTGTACATTCTGCAGTCAAATCTTATGGAGGAGTTGAAATCATCCACAAGCTTATCTGTTCCTTTTTCAAATCTTCCGCCCCAAAGTTTCATAAAACACCTCAAAATTTATCTTTAATTTATATCTAACGTTTTACCTGATAAGGGGACAGCCCTTTTTTGGATTGTCCCCTTAAATGAAATTAATAAAATTTAACCTCAAAACTATTTCTGATCCTTACTTTGAAGGTTTTGAAGCATTTGCGCTCTAACCTTAAGAGGGAGACCAAACAAATTTATGAAGCCTTCGGCATCTTTCTGGTTGTAAACCTCATCCTTGCTAAAGGTTGCAATTGCTTCATTATATAAGGAGTAATCTGACTTTGCACCTGCAGGCATGCAATTTCCTTTGTAGAGCTTCATTCTTACGGTGCCTGTTACAGTTTCCTGAGTCTTGTCTACGAAAGCAGACAAGGATTCACGAAGTGGTGTATACCACTGACCGAAGTAAACAAGTTCAGCAAATCTTTGAGCTACAATATCCTTGTAGTGCAAGGTGTCTCTGTCAAGACAAAGCAGCTCCAACTCTCTGTGAGCAGCGTAGAGAACTGTTCCGCCGGGAGTTTCGTAGACTCCTCTGGATTTCATACCAACAAGCCTGTTTTCAACCATATCGATGATACCTACGCCGTTGGTACCGGCTATATTGTTCAGCGTGTCCATCAATTCTATTGGGCTGTATTCAACTCCGTTAATTTTCTTTGGAATGCCCTTTTCAAAGTATATTTCAACATAGGCTGGAACATCAGGCGCTTTTTCAGGAGAAACCATCAGTTTAAGGATTTTATCATACTGTGGTTCATTCCAAGGGTCTTCAAGATCTGAACCTTCATGGCTTAAGTGCCACAGGTTTCTGTCCATACTGTAGTTATCCTTTTTGGTAACCGGAATGGGGATATTTCTAGCTTCAGCATAGTCGATAGCATCTTCTCTTGATTTAATATCCCAGATTCTCCAAGGTGCAATTATTTTAAGGTGTGGAGCCAGTGCTTTTACAGTTAATTCAAATCTTACCTGGTCAT
>JAEYWA010000039.1 GCA_023431385.1 Bacillota bacterium
GATGACAAATCAACATCAAAATCATACTTGTTAACGATATTAACGAAATCTTTTACATCATTAATTGATTTTAAAGAAATATCAAATGCTTTCATATTATCCATCCTCCTTATAAAAGGTAAAAATCAAAATTTCTAAATTTATACTTTAATATTATCTTCTTTTTTTATTTTAGTCAATCGAGATGTTGAAATAGAAGGAAATGATTATTGCTTTAAAAGCCCAAAAGCCTTAAAAATCAGGCGTTCCCGTGGGTGTTGTGCATATTCTACAAACTTTTCCCGTTGTTTTCATTCAATAATATCACTAAATTTAAGCTTTTAAGCTTACAACAATAGCAATGCTAATATATAATAAGTGAATGGGCAACATAATATTCAGAAAGTAGGTATATATGAAGACAGTAGCATTTTACACTCTGGGTTGACCGAACGTGCGAGGGAATATGATGGCTACTGTACATTGATATAGGAGGCTTTGAGTGAAAGGCAAAATGTCCGCTTAATTTTGATTAAGCAGGCTTTTTTTGGTTAAGTGGGCCTTTTAGTTTCAATAAATAGCCTTTGAAACATTTTAGCTTTTGGTGGTTAGAGAAGAATCTGTAGGTAAGTAAATAGTGTACTTTGTAAGTTACACAAAGTGAGAGTATATATCTTAAAGTGAGAGTATATATCTTAGCTGAAGCAAGCAAAAATTATCATGAAGTCTATGGAGTTTTTCCTTATACTTAAAGACAGACAGAGGGGGTGAGAAAGTGGATACGGTAAGTTGCATTCAGAGAGCAATTGACTTTATTGAGGATAATATCCTTGATGATATAAGACCAGAAATCATCGCTAGTCATTCATACATGTCAAGTTTTCAATTTCAACGTGTTTTCTCTATCGTGTGTGGTATTACACTTGGTGATTATATTCGAAATCGTAGATTAGTACTGGCCGGAATTGAGATATCATCATCTAAGACAAAGATAATTGACATAGCCTTCAAATATGGATATGAGTCACCAGAAAGTTTTTCACGTGCTTTTACTCGTTTTCATGGAGTTTCTCCTATGATAGTGCGCAGTCGTATAGAGAAAATCAAGTTATTCACCAAAATATCTGTTCAATCTATCTTAGGAGGAAAACAAAATATGGAGCATTTAAAACAAAGAGAGTATTCTGTTAAGGAAAACGGTCCTGTCTATTACACTCAAGACATGGATAAAACTGCAAAATGGTTTGAAACTGTATTAGGTTGGTACGTAAATATTGATGAAAGAAATAAAGATGGAGTGGGAACTTATGGGTGCGCGCTGCCAATACCTGGGGAACTGGTCAATATGAAAATAACCACATTTAATGGCATTCACATGTTTTTTGGTGAACCATCAAAACAAACTGTTTCATTCATGCGTGTTGAAGGAGTAGAACAACTATACTCATTTGTGAAGAAAAATGGTTGGAATCAAGTAACAGAAGTTAAGACTCAGCATTGGGGAGGTAAAGAATGCGATGTAACAACAATTGATGGTAGTATCATGAGGTTTTTTCAGATAGATTAATAATTGCCTCGCTGACAATAAATTTTGTTGTTGTATTAATTTATATTATTTATAAAATATCAAGTAAGAACTTACCTTAGTGGTAAGTTCTTTTAAATTCACGTTAATTCACGTTAATTCACGTTAATTCACGTTTGGAAGGTAAAGCTCTTATCCTATAGTGCTATTAAAATATATGAAGTTGTGGTAAAATAACGGTACACTTTTGTATGGCAATAAGGGGAATAATACAGCAATGGAAAAAAATAATAATGAAAAAATAGTTCAAAACTTAAATAGTGATGCGATAGATAAAAAAAAGACTGTGAGCTTCTATACGCTGGGTTGTAAGGTAAATCAATATGAGTCGGAAGCCGTCTCTTCAATATTTGAAAAAAACGGATATGAAGTGGTTTCCTTTGATCAGAGTGCTGATATTTATATAATTAACACTTGTACAGTAACTAACCTGAGCGACAGGAAATCCCGGCAAGCCATCAGAAAGGCAAAGAAGACCAACCCGGATTCTATTGTAACCGTTATGGGCTGTTATGCTCAAACCTCCTCGGAAGAAATCCTGAAAATACCCGGTGTCAATCTTGTAATCGGCACAAAGGACAGAAACAGCATATTGGACTACATTAATAGGCTTGAAGAGGGTGAATGCAGAATAAATGCAGTGGACAACATTATGACTTCGAGGAGTTTTGAAGAGCTTAAAGTAAACACTTACAAGGAGAGAACAAGGGCGTATCTTAAAATACAGGAGGGATGCAGTCAATTCTGCTCTTACTGCATCATACCTTATGCAAGGGGACCCATCAGGAGCCGAAAGCCGGAGGATATAATAGGAGAAGTCAGAGAATTATCACAGAACGGGTATACTGAAATCGTACTTACAGGCATTCATCTTGCCTCCTACGGAAAAGACCTGAAAACAACAGATTTGCTTGACATAATTAAAAGCTTGAATGGGATTGAAGGTATAGAGCGCATAAGGCTTGGCTCAATTGAGCCAACTACCATAACCGAGGAATTTGTTTTGGCGGCTGCCGAAATGCCAAAGCTTTGCCCCCATTATCATCTTTCTTTACAGAGCGGCTGCGATGCAACCCTTAGAGCCATGAACAGAAAGTATACAGCAGAGGAGTATAGCAAAAGCGTTGAACTGCTTAAGAAGCATATTCCTGATGTTGCTATAACAACAGATATTATGGTTGGATTTCCTGGAGAAACCGAGGAGGATTTCTTAAGCTCTATGGACTTTGCCGATAGAATTGGATTCTCAAAAATCCATGTGTTCAAGTATTCTCCCAGAAAGGGAACTCCTGCCGCCGAGTCTGCAGATCAAATTACTCCGGAAATAAAGGAGGCAAGAAGTGAGAAAATGCTTGCATTATCCGACAGGCTTGAAGAACAGTATCTTGGCAGGTTTATAGATAGGGAAATGGATGTCCTGTATGAACAGGCACTGGTTGATAAAAAGGGTTATATTGAGGGCCTTACAAGTAATTATATCAGAGTCGCTGCTGAAGGGACTGAAGATATGACAGGCAAAATTGTAATGACAAAATTAATAAAAATTAGCGGAAGCCTGTTTGAAGGAAATATTTTATGGTAAATATGACTTTGTAGCCCTTGTATATCAAGAATATGTGGAAATAAATTAACACTGCTGCTACACTGGAAGTAAAAGTGTTGCAAAAGATTTTAGGATATATTAGTATTAATATATAGCATTATACTACACCAAATAAAATGTAGACACTGAGGCATACAAAAGCGTAAAAATAGAGACTATAGCTGCACAGGAAGGTGATTAAATGGGCATTAATGAGACTATGATGTTTAATGTAGACAAGGAAAAGGATAATGAGGCTAAAGAGATTTTGATATCTGTTTATCAGGCTCTTAAGGAAAAAGGCTATAATCCTATAAACCAAATGGTTGGATATATTTTATCCGGTGATCCTACTTACATCACAAACTATAAAAATGCAAGAAGTATTATTCGCAGATTGGAAAGAGACGAACTGCTGGAGGAAGTCTTGAAATTTTACCTGGAAAGCAATAATCAATAATGATGCTTAACAAATATTATTGAGTTTTTATGGCACTCTATAAACAGGAGTGCCTATTAATTTATGGTACGAAATATTCAAAATATTTTCAATATTATCAAATATTTTGAAAGCGCACATGGCTAATTAACCTCCTTTATTCGCCCCATTACGGATAAGGGAGCGTATAAATTTCATTACATGGACAATGGTGGCTCAAAGCTACTTACGTAGCTTAGGAGGTTAATATATGAGAATATTAGGAATAGATTACGGGGATTCTAGAATTGGGGTTGCTGTCAGTGACCCTATGGGTTGGACGGCACAAGGGCTTGAAACGGTAAAAAGCAAGGACAGCTTAAAGAAGGCCCTTGAGAGGATAAGTGAGATAATTAAAAAGTATGAAATTAAAGATATTGTTATAGGCTATCCCTTGAATATGAATGGGACTGCAGGTCCCCGAACCGAACGAACTGAGGCATTTATAAGAAAACTGTTAGAACTTGGTGAATTCAATATTATTAAGTGGGATGAGAGGCTTACCACTGTCTCGGCACATAGGGCCATGAATGAAATGGGTGTTAAGGCTTCAAACAAAAAGAATATTGTAGATACTATGTCGGCTGTTTTTATCCTTCAGGGATATTTGGACAGGCAAAGCAAAAAATAAATGGATTTTATTTTGAACCTTTGGTTATAAAACTTAATATTGGAAATCCAGTACAATTGTGATATTATTAAATCGATAATTTTAAGCATAATATTAAATTATTGATTATAGTAAATATATAAATTTGATTTTATTGGGAGGAAATAGATTTATGAGCAATATGGATGAAGAAAGAGATGATATTGTAGTATTGGTGGGAGAAGATGGAGAAGAAGTGGAATTCGAACACATTGATACAATTGAAATGAATGGGAATGAGTATGTTGTTCTGATCCCTTTTGAAGAACAGGAAAATGAAGAAGTTGAAGAAGTAGTTATCCTCAAAGTCGATCATAGTGATGACGGTGAAGACTCCTTTGTGACTGTTGATGACGAAGATGAGTTAAATAACGTTTTCGAAGAATTCAAGACAAGAATGGAAGAGGAATACGATTTCGAAGAATAGTAATTAGCCTTGCAGCCTCCAAATTTGATGAAAGCATCGGTTTGGAGGTTTTTAATCATATATACTCAGCTTAGTATCAAATCATCATATATTAATATTAAATATATCAAATAAGATATAAACTAATAGCTTAATCAGCAGCTAACCTATAAATTATTTCAATTACGTATAAATCAATATATAATTCATTATTTTTTCTAGTTTTATAGAAGGTAATGCAAAATTATACCTTATCTATAATTAAGGATATTTTCACCAGTTTTATTGAATAATGTAATTATTTTTGTTATAATATTAACGAATATTGTTAATATTATAACAATTTACTTACACATTTTTTAAGGGGGGTCAAAATTAATGAGTCAAAATGAGTGCTGCTGCGGATGTGCA
This sequence comes from Bacillota bacterium, assembly GCA_023431385.1. GTDB lineage: Bacteria > Bacillota > Clostridia > Acetivibrionales > DSM-1351 > Ruminiclostridium. The sequence continues at coordinate 5,091 of JAEYWA010000039.1, forward strand.
GACGAAAACAGCAAAAAACTCGCCGAAATTATTGCGAAATATAAGGAAACCAGAGGTGCTCT
>JAEYWA010000184.1 GCA_023431385.1 Bacillota bacterium
CTTGTCCATAATACGCTTGACCGTGTCGGACTGTGCTTTTGCTTTTACATATTTAACAGACATTTTATGAAGCATATTAACATTAGTCTTTTTATTAACTACCAGCATGGTCCGAACATAAGCTTCAAACACGGCATCGCCTATATATGCTAAAACCAAAGGCTGCAGATTCATTACCTCAATGGGCTTTATATCAAAATCCCCGCTCATAGTGCCTAGAATATCTTCAAACATATTATCTCCAAACTGAATTCACAAATTACAAGCTGCTTTCTCTGCTATTATACACTAAAGTTATTTCTGTTCACAGTACAATATAAAAATCTATGTTAACAGAAATTGAAACTATGTTAGCAGAAATCTTTGTGTAATAAATAATTTACTGTGTGATAAAACGCATTAAAAAAACGCACTTTTAATAAAAATCACTGTGAGTAAAGTTTATTTATCCACAGCAATCAATGTAAAACCTTAGTTAAACCATTGTATATTAATGATAATCTCTTGTTTTTCCACAAATTATTCATAATGTGGACAGGTTTTCTGTGGATAATGTGGACTAATATGTGTATATGTTTAAAATAGGCTTATCCACGTTGTGTATTAATATTCTTTAATCCAGGATAGATAAAATACACAGTTATATTAAACACAAAGTTCCAGAATAGGAAATTGTCGAAATTAATTTTAGTTATAAGTTAAATATGAACCCTATATACCGATGGCTACACTTGAAGCTCAAGCCCTACCGGACAGTGGTCTGACCCCATGGTATCAGCATAGATATAAGCATCTTTTATGCTGTCCTTAAGGCATTCTGATACACAAAAATAGTCTATTCTCCAACCTGCGTTCTTCTCTCTTGCCTTGAACATGTAAGACCACCAGGTGTATGCTTCAATTTTATCGGGGTACAAAGTTCTGAAGGTATCTACAAATCCGTTATCCAGCAGCTGGCTAAACTTTTCCCTTTCGTGATCGGTAAAGCCGGCATTGTTTCTATTGGACTTGGGATTTTTCAAGTCAATCTCTCTGTGGGCAACATTAAGGTCCCCGCACAGGACCACGGGCTTCTTCTGTTCCAGCTGCTTGAGGTAGACTCGGAAATCATCCTCCCATTTCATTCTATAGTCAAGTCTTGCAAGTTCTCTTTTAGAATTGGGTGTGTATACATTAACAAGATAGAAGCTCTCAAACTCCAATGTTATTACACGGCCCTCATTGTCGTGTTCCTCCATACCGATACCGCAGGAAGAGGATATTGGCTTTATTTTTGTAAACACTGCTGTTCCTGAATAGCCTTTTTTAACAGCATAATTCCAAAACTGATGGTATCCCTCAAGTTCAAGCTCAATCTGTCCTTCCTGCAGCTTACTTTCCTGAATACAAAAAATATCTGCATCAGTTTCCTTGAAAAAATCCATAAACCCTTTTTCCATACATGCCCTTAGGCCGTTTACGTTCCATGAAATAAGTTTCATCATATGTTTCACTCCATTTAATTCCCGTAATTTTTGCGAATTAATTACTCACAAATCCAATGGTTATCATCCTACTACACTGATTTTAGTGCAAATTATTTTCTGCTCTAAATTCAATACATATCATAAAGTTAAGTTAAATTAAGTTATTATGTTTATTTTTGTTTAATTATAGTATATCACAGCCCTTGGTTACCAGTAAATTAATCAGCTACATTAGTTGCTAAATGCAATATATCCTATCAGTGTTAACATAGCCCATGGATGTAATATCTCCTCCTAAGTTACCATATTTCGCTGCTGCTTTTCTGCAATTCCTCAAAGCCCTGTGCGATTTTTATAAAGCAAACATCAAGCCATCTTATATTCATTGCCTGCTTATACCAATATTCCTTGTCTATACCTGAATTAAGGCTTATAAATTCCAGAGCGCTTTTAAGCTCCACATTGTCGACAAGTTCTTTAAGCCTGACATATCCCGATCTTCCAGGTTGTATCACCAGATACCAGTGACCACTCAATTTTGCATCAATGTTTATTGTGCTGCCTGCGTTCAGCTTACCAATGATTTCGGAGCTCTCCTCAGGCAGATCATAAATATTTGTTCTGTGCCAACAGCTTTAACACCTTTCTCGAAGCTTATTTTTGTATCGGTGTATTCTCCTGAAAAATAATTTAGCCTCCCGAAGGTATTATAGGAATCAAACAACGTATTACTAACGACACCATAGTAAGTACCTCTGGCATTGGTGACCTTGTTTTCACCGGTGTACACCCCGCAGTGGACTATACCGTTGGTTTTAGTGTTTCTGAAGCAAATATCACCCGGTCGCAGCTGACTTTTCTCTATGGGTCTGCACAGAACAGAAAAAATGCTCTGGGAAGAATAGTCCGCAATCATAGGTATAAGACCCATTCTTCGCAGAGTATACACTATTAACCCCGAGCAGTCGAAGTATTGATAGCCCATCCATTTTTCAGCTGAATAATTGTTAAAGTAGTAGTGTGATTTACCGAAGGTATGTACCAGTCTGCTAAGGGCCTCTTTTGTCAAGAGTTCTCCGCTTTGTCCCCCATAAATGTATCCGGCACCAATTTTAGAATTGATTATAGCCAGGAATTGCTGAAGCTTATTCAATATAACCCACCTTTCCCCATGCTTAATATACATTTACATACTATGTGGAAAGTAAGCTGCATGCTATTATTTTCGTAGCTATTTAGTACTAATCAAAATTTAGGATTTATTCGTTTTCTTATGATACTATTTTTGCAATAATGAATACTGCCTTTTACAATTAATAACTGCACAAAAGAAGGACTTATCAAACGATAGAAAGTATCTCGTTGATTAAGTCCCCTTGTCTGTTTATACAGGTTGTAATCTTACTATATAAATTTCACCTTCGGTCCGGTGGAGGTATCTTCAATAACAATACCCATGGCCTTCAATTCATCTCTAATTTCGTCGGAGCGTCTCCAGTTTTTCTCAGCTCTTGCCTGCTGTCTTTCAGCTACAAGCTTCTGAATCTCAGGGCTGATTTCAGCACCATTATCCTCGCTTTTTTTCTTGGTCAAATCAAAACCAAATATTTTATTCATTTCATTGATCAAATTAAAAATCTGTTGAGACTTTTGACCGTATCTCACTGCATTCCAAGCTATTCCCAATGCTTTTGGAATATTAAGATCATCATTAATTGCATCTTCAAAATCACTACGGAATTCCTTGATAACTGCTGAATCTACATTATCATTTCCTTCTTTATGAGCCAGAACCCCCTCAACAAATCTGTCATAGGATACCTGTGCAGATTGCATAACCTCCCAGGTAAAGTTCAATTTGTTCCTATAGTGAGCATTCAGACACATATATCTGAAGGCCAGAGGGTCGAAGCCCCTGTTTTCCAAGTCTGAGATTGTGTAAGCATTTCCCAGGCTCTTTGACATTTTACCATTATTGACCATCATAAATTCACCATGCATCCAATAATTGACTGCAGGTCTTCCCAGGAGAGCTTCCGACTGAGCAATTTCATTCTCATGGTGTACAGGAATATGATCAACTCCGCCGGTATGGATATCAAAAACGTCTCCCAGATATTTTCTCGCCATTGCAGAACACTCGATATGCCAACCGGGATATCCCATTCCCCAGGGACTCGGCCATTGCATTATGTGCTCCTTTGGTGCCTTTTTCCAAATAGCAAAGTCAGCAGGATGATGTTTTTCTTCATTTACTTCAACTCTTGCCCCTGCTAGCTGCTCGTCGAGATTAGCCTTTGATAGCTTACCGTATTCACTGAATTTCTGTATGTCAAAATAAATTCCATCACTTGTTTCATAGCCATACCCCTTGTCTACCAGACCATTTACGAAATCAAGCATTTCAGGGATATGCTCTGTAGCTTTTGAGATAATCTCAGGTACCTCAATGTTCAGTGCCTTGATGTCCTTCAAAAAAACTTCAGTGTAATACTCAGCTATCTCCCAGGGAGTCTTCTTCTGTTCACGGGCCCCCTTCAGCATTTTATCTTCACCTTCATCCTCATCGGATACCAGGTGACCTACGTCGGTTATATTCATAACGTGCTTAAGCTTATAATCGTTATATTCAAGCACCCTTCTGAGCATATCCATAAAAACATAGGTTCTCAGATTTCCGATATGGGCAAAATTATATACCGTGGGACCACATGAATAAATCCTTACCTCTTTATCATTAAGGGGTTTAAATTCTTCTTTTTTTCTAGTCAGTGTATTATAAACCTTCATCCTTGCCCTCCATCCACGTGCCCGGCACGCAGTCCTTATGTTTAATTTCTATAGCTTCATAAACTGTCTCAATTTTATTATTTAAGTAACGTATATTAACTATACCTGTTATATTAACAATATCCTTGTTGTTAACTATATACCTGTTGCCAACTATACATTCTATATCATCTAAATAGTTGTTGTTAACTACACTTTCTATAATAAGTGCTTCCAATAACCATAACTAAAACTATTGACTTATTTAGTGCTGTCGTCTTCAGTTCTTCTTTTTCTGCAAGAACTATCTTCACCTGTTTTACAGCACTGCTGTTCTACATGCTGAAGCCTGCTTTCCAGCCTGCAGAATTCTTGAGAAATCGGGTCGGGCATATGTATTTGGTCAAGTGATTCTGACGGATTGGCCACTCTCTGGTTACCCTTCTTAACTATTCTCCCCTTGACTCCAACTACAGTCGAATAAGGCTCAACCTCAAAGGCCACAAAGGTATTTGCACCAATTGTTGAGTTATCACCGATTTTGAACGGGCCCAAAACCTTGGCTCCAGCACCGATAAGAACATTGTTGCCAACCGTCGGATGACGTTTCGACCCCTTATCTTTTCCGGTCCCCCCAAGAGTAACTCCGTGATAAATAGTACAATTGTCACCTATTTCAGCCGATTCACCTATAACAACCCCCATGCCGTGATCAATAAACAGACCTCTGCCTATTTTCGCTCCGGGATGGATCTCTATGCCAGTAAAATGCCTCGCAAATTGTGAAATAAATCTGGCAATAAAAAACCTTTTCTTTTTATAAAACCAATGCGCAACCTTGTGATACACCAGTGCGTGAAAGCCCGGGTAAAGTAGTATGACCTCAAGGGTACTTTTTGCGGCAGGGTCACGAACTGCTATTAATCTGGCATCATCGAGTAATTTACCCATATTTCCTTCCTTTATATAAGCTTAATTAAGCTTTTTACTGTTATAAACACATATTAGACTGCTTTAGTCCTTAGATCAGGTAAATGTGTTTACTTCCACCTTATACAGTATATTCTAGTAAAAATAACCTGATTCATGGTATCGGTTATAACTCAATTAATCAATGGAAAATTGTCGGCTGAAGATAAAATTTCTCACCGTACGACCTTTCACCAGGGCTAAAGCGTCTCCAAGTATACCATGGACATATATTATCCCTTCGTTATAGACATTTTAACAGTTTTAATTTTCTATGTAAATAAGTACATGAGTCAACATTTTTAAACAAAGCGAAGGGGCATTTCTGCCCCCTATGCT
>JAEYWA010000195.1 GCA_023431385.1 Bacillota bacterium
GGTACGGAGGAACCAAAATATTGGGGTGAGTCCATGCAAATGGTAGGGAGGTCCTATTGCCCGAGCCCGACAGCTAACTTCGGAAGCGAATTATAGGAGGAGCCAATGTCAGGTAAGATCAGCAAGATACTTGTTGGATGTATTTTTGCTTTTTCACTTGTACTGATTTGCTCGGTTGCTATGGCTGCAGCACAGCCTGCAAAGATTGTAGGAACTCAAGTAAATGTTAGAGAAGAGCCGAATACTTCTTCAGGTATAATCACAAAGTTATCCAATGCAAGGGTATCGATTGTCGATAAGTCTGATGACTGGTACAAAATTTCCTTTGATGGGAAAACTGGCTGGGTAAGCAGTGACTACATAAAAGTTTTGACTGCGAAGGGAAAAATTAATGCCAACGGTGTTAATTTCAGAGAGACTGCCAGCACATCAGGCAAGGTTATTGATTCTCTGGGTGAGGGAACGAGTGTAGAAATTCTTGATACTCTCTCAGGTTGGCACAAGGTAAAGGTAGATTCAAAGGTCGGCTATGTTGCTACCAAGTTTGTTACAGCTACCAGCACCGAACAAATGTCATCTCGTTCGACAACAGCAACAACTATTGAAACAGAAGATACTGATGCTTCAGATGCTTCAGATGGAAATGAAGTTGTTGCATATGCTAAAAAGTTTGTTGGAGTACGATATGTTTATGGTGGAAAAAGCCCGAAAGGCTTTGATTGCTCAGGATTCGTTGGATACGTTTTTAAGAATTTCGGAATAAAACTAAACAGTTCAGCTGCAAGTATGTATTCTGACGGTGTAAAAGTATCAAAGAGTGCATTAAAAGCAGGAGACATTTTGTTTTTTGACGCTTCTTCAAGAAAAGCTTCCGGCGCAATTGACCACGTGGGTATTTATATAGGGGGAGGCAAGTTTATACATGCTTCTACTTCGAATAAACAAGTTATTATTCAAACTTTATCTGAATACCGCGGTAAGTATATTGGTGCAAAAAGAGTAATGTAATTTTTATCATAAACCCACAAAAACGTCCTGTCAGGACGTTTTTGTGCATTATCTTTTCAAGTTCATAGAAACCACTTCTTTTTTCAATTCTGCAATAGATATTTTCTAACCTGATAAACCAGCTATTTCACTAGCTTGTTAGTTTATTTTTCTATTCAAGTCATTTTTACATATTATCTTTTATATCTATCTTTTGCATACTATCTTTTACACATTATCCTTAAAAATACTTATTATGGATTTAGGTATCTGTTAGTTTTACTTAATTTATATTCTATTTTCTTACATGTTTCACATTATCTGTTTTACATCACATATTAAATTTCAATGGTTCTAATACTTTGGGAGGCCGTATGATCTACAAAAGACCCCTCTGTCTGTTTTGCCTGTCATTTATGGCTGGAATATCGCTTACGTATAATTTCAGTTTATCTTTTACATTGGTTTTATCAGCTATCAGCTTTTTAACTCTGGTTATAACCTACAAGAAGTATAAAAGAACTATGCTTGTCATATCAGCTGCGCTGTTTTTTTTTACTGCGGGCAGTCTGCTTTACAACAATTCGGAAAAGCAATTTATCTACGACCTTAAAGACTATTATGGTAAATCAGTTATTCTTAACGGTTATATTGACAGTGAAATTGAGAGAGATGGTGATAAAATAAAATTCACCTTTAAGGAAACAAAAGCTCTGAAATCCAAGCTTTTAGTTATAATGTACAATAGCCGGGGGAGCCAGGTCAGCTTTGATAAGGAAAAAATAGGTTATAGAACCCGACTTTCTTTTCAGGGTGTGATTAATAGACCCAAAGGGGCAACAAATCCCGGTGGTTTTAATTATCAAAGATATCTAGCATCATTAGGTATATCAGGAACTGTTAATATTTTTAACTCGGAGGTTACTACTGAAGGAATTGAGCAGGGGGGTATGATCAATAGACTGGGCTATGGTATTAAAAATAGAGTTTTAGGAATTGTAGAGTATTGTCTTAGTAAAAATCAAGCAGGTCTTTTGGCAGGAATGATAATCGGATATAAGGATGGATTGGATGAAAATGCTTTTGAAGCTTTCAGTAAAGCCGGGCTGACTCACATCATGGTGGCTGTGTTAATAGGAATGATTAATGAAAGTATTGTAATAACTCAATTACAGGGGTTTAAGCTGTCCGCCAAGACTTTACAGTTTTTATCTAGAAATAAGTATATATAAAAGTTATTAACTAATTACCCTATTTACATTTTCCTATATGCAGCTATATAATTAAGCTAACGAACAAATGTTCTTTTTTATTGGAGTTGATGAATATGTCAGATCAAACTTACACATATAAAAAACAATACGTTAATGTCCAACTCCTTAACAGGGAGGATGGGGCTTTAATTCCCCTTATTGTTTATTTAGACGATAATCCATATACAGTTGATAAAGTTCTTGAAATGAAGAGAGCTAGTAGTATACATGTTACAGGTGTGGCTATTCGTTATAAAGTAGTAATCCAAGGTAAAGAAACTTATATATATTATGAGGATAACCAGTATAAGTGGTATATTGAGCGTAAAGTAAAGCAATAAAAGGGAGGTTAACTTATGAAAAGAACACCAAGCATTTTAGGAATTGATTTTGGTCTTTCCAACGTCCTCACCCTTGCATTTAATAACACAGATACCTTTTATACTATCAAATCAACACCACGTTCAAGGTCAGGAAAGCTTCTTAAGTCAAATAACAATCCATATAGCATAATTGATACCTATACATATAAAACAGCTCTCTACGTGGTCAATATAGCGTTTAAACACCATGCATCCGTCATCCAAATGGAGGATTTGTCTGGTACATCCTTTACCCGTAACTCATTCTTTTTTGAGCTTCAGAGAGCTATACAGACATTAGCAGAAGAGAAGTCTATACTTGTCCGCTATGTAAATAGAGATTATACCAGTCAGAAATGCTCCAAGTGTGGTTATATAGACAAGAGGAACAGGGTTAGTCGTGATACGTTTATATGCAAAAGATGTGGATTTACATTAGACGCTGATAATAATGCTGCTATAAATATTGCTCGTAGTTAAGTATTAAATTTATCGGTAGCCTACATTTTTTATTCGGTGAAAGAAAATATTTATTGTTAGTGAAAATTTAAATATTAGTAAGTATATGTTATAATGTATAAATAATGGATTTTATGGAGAATTACTAAATAATTTTAAGGAAAGGATTAAATTATGATATTAGCAACAAAAAGATTTTTTTCATACATGGCTTGTGGTTCTTTTTGTTTTATAATAGCAATTTTAATTAATTTTGCTTTAAGACCTATTCTACCTAGTATGGATAGGGGGCTAAGAGATATTGTACATTTAATTGCAGCGTATGGAGTACCGCTTTTAGTTTTAAGCGCAATAAGACTTATTTTTGATGTAGTAGTATGTTTTGCAAGTAAACGAAACATAAATTTCCCTAAAAATTTTTTCATTTGTGTTAGTATAATAATCTACTCAATTTTTGAATTCTATCATGAATATAGTCAATACTTACAAAAGCGTTATCTTCAATGGGATCAATATTTGTTTGAAGTCATTGGATTTATAATTCTATTAATATCCTATAAAAAACTAGATTATTATTTAGAAAATAAAATACTAAAAAGTTTTTAGCTAAAACTTTTCTTAAAATTACTAAACTTACAAAGAGGAATTAAAATGATAACTACTTTTGAAGAATTAGTTGAGTATTTAAAGCCTGTAATTAATAAAGAGATTTTTTCAATGATACATTTTAATACAAAAGCGATGTCTCTTTTAAACGACACTGAAGGAATTGAAGGTTTCATGGGCGTAAATATAAGGGGTACAGATTATGATATTCCTGAAGGTATTTATATTAAAAATAATTTATACTTGAACCAAGTTTTCAATTATTACATAAAAATAGGTAGAATTGCTTTGCTGAATAAGGTGGAAACACTAATGATAAATCATAATATTTTGCAGCCAAATGAAAAAATTAATCCTATTCTATGGGCATGTAGGATGGTATTTCATGAAATAGGACATGTAGTAGATTTTAATGATTCTAAGTGTAGAGATATCAAAGAATTTTCATTAAGAGAAAAAAATGAAAGAATAAATTATGAAGTGATTAAAAATCAACTCAAAAAAGATGTTCAAACCAAATTAAGATTCGGAAAACATGTATCTAAAAATGAAATAGCTAAAGTCAATGACAAAATTGAAGAACTTTATAGAAACATACCAAGTGAAAAATTTGCTGACAATTATGCTTTAGATGTTATAGCAAATAATATTGAGATGATTAGAAAGTTATTTTGATAAGTTTAAACGTTTGGTTCAGAAGAGGAAATAAATGGATAGCTTAAGTTGTAAAATAGATGACCTAGATTATGGTACAGTAGAACAATGTATTACAGAGTTTTTTGATATGGATTTGCTGAAAGCTCAAATTTACCTATAGAATTAAGTGAAATACCTACAGTAAATATTACATTAGCGCAACAAAGAAACATGGTGCTTTGTCAATTAGGATAAATAAACAGCCGGACGGAAAATATAATTTGTTTGTTTCAGCTCATAATCTAAAAATGACAAACCTTGGAGAAGATACCCCAAATATCAGAATTTATTATATAAACAAATAAAAATGACATACGATTCTTATTTATAACCGTATGTCGGATTATTGTATTTATTTATCACAGGTTTCACTCTTATTTGCAGAAACTAATACTGTTGAATCAGATATAGTCAAATCTTCACCCTGTTTTCCATTGCAAGTTTTACAGATAGGTATTATATACCAATTTTTATTTGTAGAACTATCTTTTTGAACATGTCCACCAACAAGGTCTTTACCAGTACAAGAAGTTACACAACAATATGTAGGTGCACTTTTACCACTAAATTTCTCCCAATGCTTTAGCCAGCTTCCGCATTTACAGGTGTTGTCACTTGTTCCATTTAAGTTTTTTACTTTCATAAAGTTAACCTCCCATTTCAAAATGTTAATATACAGTATGCATACCATATTATACCACTGCTAGGTATTAATTGCTATCATTTTTACCATTTTGACAACCTTCACTCTAATTTTACAATTGTTATTGATACTTCCAAACAATGGTTGTACAATTAAAGAAAATTGTTAATGTGGAGGGGTTTAATTGAGTAACAAGATTATTAAAATACCAATAAATCGTGAGCAGAGATTAATTAATGAAAATGGACAAGGATATGTACCATGCGAGGTTTCAAGTAGATGGTTACAGTTCCCTAATGAGTCCCAAATTGTTGATGGAAAAGAATTGATGTTTGTAGATGTAATGACCTATGATATAAATCAAGAGAAAAGAAAAATATGCAATTTATGTTTATCTAGAGAAGATATTATAAGGGCTTTATATAATGTAAAAACAGTAAAATAAATAAAGAAGGTAACCAGGAGTTATATGAGTAACGAGATTAAATTATATACCATTAAAGAAATAGCACAAGAATATGGAATTACCACTATGGCTATAAGACACTGGATGAAGCAGGGGTGTCCTTTTGAATGGGAAAAGACCAGGACTATAGGAGTTAAAAGAAGAATACTTCTGGATAAAATAAAAGTTGAGGAATGGCTAAAGAGTAAATAATAATCAGTTTCTCATTGTTTTTTATTTACTCTTAATTAATTTAAAATACTTCCAATGGGTGACTGTGCAATATCAAAGAATGTTAATATGGAGGAGTTAATGAATTTCTGGGATGCGGTTTCGGCTGTTGGTACTTGGGCTGGTGTTATTATTACATCTATTCTAACATTTATTATTATTAAACAAACAGGAAAAATAAATCAGAGACAAATTTATCTAGACAAAAAGTTAAATGAACAACAAATAGAATTACAGAAACGGCAAATTAAAGTAGATGTTTTCCCATATAGAAGAGAAATATATCATAATATATTTAAGGTGATGGAATTTTCAAACTTTATTACTACTACACTTTTAAAATTTGAGTTAGAAAATATGACTTGTAAACAAATTTACGAAATGTATAATACTCTTAAAAATAGTTATTCTATAGATGTATTAAATATAGTTAACAGTCTACGTGAAGCACAATATATTTTACCTAATTATATATCCCCAACTGTGTCAGAAATTTATACTTGCTTTGATGAAACATGCTCAAGTTTTATGATTTTTAATACTATTGGTGATATTCTAACAGATAATCAAATCAATGAAGTCAAGCAACACAATATTAATAGAATTAAGGATAACTGTAATAAGATAAACTCAAAGGTTGGTTATATACAATCTATTATGCCTAATGAATTAAATATTTCAAATCTTGATACTTAAATTATTATGCAAATTTCGATTATGAATAAGCTACGATGATAATTTGAACGCCTTCCCCGGATGGCGTTTTTTGTTTGCCATTTTTCGACTACGCTTTAACCAGACTCCGGGAAGAACACCCCTGTTTTTACATCCAAAAATCCTTGTAATACCACATATATAAGGGTTTGGGGGTGGGGAATGATTGTATTTTATTGACATCGTATTATGGATAATAATACTTTAGAATAGAATTAAAAATATATTATTCAATGGTGCCAATATGCTGCAAAAAAAATACCAATATCCGACCAAAACAAATGAGATAGAATTTCAAACACATCATTTTAATGGTGCTGAGTACTACAAAATTAATAAATATATTCTTAATTGCTTAACCAAAGATAATAAATATAAAATAGACGATGTATTTCAAAGTTTATCTAAATGGTATATATATAATGTAAATGACACTAATAACAGCTATAAATTTTATTTTAATTATATTGGTAAAGAAGAATATGCTAGACTTTGCCTGATTTCTTGGATTTATCTTAATTACAATGATTTCAGTTTTTATAATTATTCTGGTGCACCAAGTTATGAATTTACTGGTATTGGTAAATTATCATTGGTGGTTATTGATGGCGTTTTAATAAACTTATTCGAAGGGTTCTTTTCATTATTCTCTGCATTTAAATCTATTGTAAATGACTTTTGGTTTTCATTTGAACATAATAAAAGCGAATTTATAAAGACTAAAAATCAATACGATAAACATAGAGATTACTTATATAAATTAAAAATTGATAAAGAAAGAGAGATGTTAGAAAAAGAAATTAGGAATACTATTATTAATGAATTTGAAAAGATATTTAAAAGTGAAGATGACTTGATAAATTTATATTCTCAAATAAGGATATTTTTTAATTTCTCTACTGATGAATTACTAAAAAGGATAGGGGTATATTCAAAAATTCATTTAGATAAAACAGATTATGGACAAAAATATATTGAAGAAATACTTAATAATGCTGAAAGAACTCTTTATCAAAAAGTACCTCGTGGATGGGTAATAGGATTTAGTTATAGACAGAATAAAACATATAAGTATTTATTGTATCGGCATGGGGGAGCAAAAGGAATTGAAAATAAAATTCGAGAAATGCTTAAGATAGAAAAAAAGAAAAAGAGACAGATAGCTACAATACTGGGAATTGATGAGATACTACTAAGTAAAATTATGAAAATGTATGATATAAAATTACCATATAAAGAATATCCACCTGAAGGTAACATACCTCTTAAAGGCAAAGATGAGAAAATAATTGAGATTATTTTTCATAAAAATGATATGACCCATCACCTATATTATAGATTTTATTACGATAAAAATAATAAAAGAAAACAATATGAATGTGATTGGCTTATTACTGATTATGGAAATTGTATAATTGAATTATATAAAACACAAAAAGATTTGGAAAGAAAAGATGTGAAAAAGAAATATGAGTACTACAAAACATTACAGGATTATAAGCTGATAACATTTTTTGAAGATGATTTAAATGATGAAGAATATATCCTTCAAAAAATAGAACAGACAATGAATGTTAAAATACCAAGACTATAAAGAAAGAAGCCGACTAGGCTTCTTTTTCTTTAAAGAAATCTATTATAATTTTTGCTGCTTGTTGGCTGCGTGTTCGTAATTCTTCCTCAGCTAGTTTATCTATTTTATCAACAATTGCTTTTGGTAATATAACTGCAATTTGCTGATTATCCTTGGATATTGCCAATATATTCACCTCCTGTAGTCATATTATATTATAGACCGTCAGAATAATCAATAATTATTTTCAATAAGGTATTGACGGTCGTAGACCGTCATAGTATAATGAAACCATAGTAAATAACACAACGGCACAGCCGATAAACGAAAGGGAGAAAAAATTATGAAAAATAGTGTGAATGTTCAATTAGTAAAGCTAGGTAGAGTAAGCGAGGAACTTCAATCAATTCTTGGAGATGAATTCGAGGTATCATTCAGTGACAACGGTTTGACTCTTTACAACAAAAACAAGAAATACCAACTTACTGAATCAGAGACCTATCAGTTTATTAAGGATGCAGGACTTGAACTTAGATACGCTGTGTTGGACGAAAATCAACAGTATTGTATATTTCACAGCATCAAATTGATTGACAGAAGAAACAAAGAATATACATATACAACATACCCAAAAGCCGAGCATTGCTACCCAACTTTTAAGCAGACAATTCAAACCATAGACTATTTGCAATTTATGTGTAATAAAGCAAAAATGAACCACTCATTTAGCGTTGCAGTATTCACAGTTCCTAAACCAAAAAATTATGCTGTATATGACCAATATAATAGGGTGGCAGACTTCCAATCTATATCTTTAGTTCCAAGCGATGATGAATCAACAATTGTATGGCAGTATAGAGACTATAAGAGTATTGCTGTAGGGTGTTTTTTTCATTCATCAATTGAAGATGCAGAAAAAAGTATAAGAGGTTTGGATTTTTTGAAAGTCATTGCAGGTTTTAATGATTTAGAGTTTACAATAAAAGAGGTTGACCCATACAATCAAGATGTAAAAGACAGAGCTGCAAAGGATTGGTCAACTTGCAAATGCTTAGAAATCCCCAAAGGAAAAAAGACACTTGCTAGACAACAATATAGAGACTATATAAAGCAATATCATTAAATTAAGTTCCCATTGTTATTGGGAATCCTCAATGCAGGAAATTTTATACCGACTATGTCCGAGGATGATTAAATAAAAATACAAGGGAGCGATACCACCGCTCCCGGATGGAGGTACTAATGTTTAAAACCAAGACAATTAAAAAATCCCAAATAATAGGGAAGAAGCCACTTGGAGTATTAAAAGGTATGGTAGGTTCAGAGAACTACAAAAACACAATTATAACTTATTTATGGGGAGAGTTTCCTGTACTTATGTGTACAGACATTACTCAAGAACAATGGGATAATCTGTGTAATGGGACGTTATCTCCAGAGGATAGATTTAAACTGTCAGCTATGGGGGTGATTTGATATTGTATTATATTGGGGTTAGATGTAAAATTATGAAAAGAAATAAGACCTAAACAATTAGCTGCATAAAGTTTTCATAGGGGGTAATGATTCATGAAATTTTCTTTTGAAGTAGGTACTAGTGAAAAGCATCAAGTAGAATTTTACTTTAATCAGATGTGGGGAAATTTGTATATATCGGTTGATGGTCAAAAGATTATGAAAGATTTTGAGATTATGGATTTGGAATTTACTAAGAAGTTCAACATTATAGTTGGTGCAGTAGAAAAACACTATATCAGAATAGAACAGGAAAGATGTAAAATCTTTGGTGGGCTTAGAAAGCAAAAATATAGGGCATTTATTGATGAAGTAAAGGTTAAAGAATTACATGGATATTAAATTGAAAGTAGACTAACTTAGGTAAGAGGACTAGAGAATGATATTTAAATATTATCCCAGGTATGCAAGCTTAGTAATACTAATTTTATTTAATGTAATTGCAACTATTTTAGCTAAGTACAATCCAATCTGCATTGTATTTTACTTATTTACCTTAGTACTGGTTGTTATGTTGTTTTCGATAAAATATGTTATTAATCAAGATGAAATAATTAAGTACATTACTTTTTTCAAGGTTAACAGAATCATTATCAGTGATATAAAATTGATTGAAATAGTCAATGTCAAGCAGATTGGAACTATAGAAATTTACATTGGTAAGACAGCAAAAGCTGTTAAAGAAGATGGTTATTATTTAAAAATGAATGATGGCTGTTTAATTAAAATTGATAGTGGATATAGAAATAGTGATAAAATACCGTTGGGTAGATACATAATAAATAAATTTAAGATTCCAAATAAATATATCGAAAAGTATAAATTATTTAACGATAGGTTATAACGGCAAATCAATATAACATTTGCCCGCCGATTAACTATGTAAGTGTAATACATTCACCTTACCATAATTGCAATTTCGAGCAACAAAAAGAAACTATGTAAAAATCATAGCATGGACGAGCCTATTTGGATAAATGAGGAAATATGAACGTTGGTAAAGTTGCAGAGACATAATAAAGCAGATATAATAAAAATATCGGGCATCGATATGAAAAACAACGGGTTTTTTGCACCCAATTTTACCGACTGCCTAGACTATATCTGAAAGGTTGTGATGTTATTTGATTGTAACCAAACTACTTTATAAATCATTATTGACTTAAAGTACTTGCGTTATTCATCAATGCAGGTACTTTTTATTTTGTTGTCCTTGCTTATAGTTAGTTAGCATCCACCTTATAAGCGTTGTACCTTGATAACTTAATATCGAATAGAGCTTTTATCTGATTATATGTAAAATGTAACACAATTGCAATTATGTCGGCAGTTGTTTAGGGAGATTAGAGTTGAATATCTTTAATTATCTCGAAAATGCTTAAGAAATCACAAGTTCAATCTAATAAGAATTATATGGAAATATTACAAGGGTAGAAGAGTGTTTCTGCTCCTTCAAACTAAAATACAGGAGGATATCGAAAATGAATGAATTAAAAGAAAAAATTATTAAATATTTAGAAGCAGGAGTATCTGTTTCAGCATTTAGATTAGGAGTTAGTGAAGATGATTTCAAGGCAGCGGTTAATGAACTAAAGCAAGAAGGAAGAGTTACATACAAAGTATGCTATGACAAATTACCTGATGGACGACCAGCACCTTATTATGGAGATTATACAGACATCAGATTGAGAAAGTAAATATTACACAGGGAGCAGGATTAAGGCTCTGCTTCCTACAAACTAAAGAATACGGAGGATACATAATGGAAGAAAATAAAATTACAAGACCTTTAGAGGTTATAGAAACAGAAATTAACTTTTACAAACAACAAACAGCAACAGGGATAATTGAGATAGGTAAAAGATTAATTGAGGCTAAAAATCAACTAGAACATGGACAATGGGGTAAGTGGTTAGAAGAAAAAGTGGACTTAAAAGAAAGAACTGCTCAAAGATTTATGCAAGTTGCAAATGAATTTAGAAATGCGTCAACGCTGACGGATTTACCTCAATCAAAAGTATTTGCATTATTGTCATTACCTCAAGAAGATAGAGAAGATTTTATATCTACTCCCCACTCTATTCCTTCAGGTGAACAAAAGACAGTAGGTGAAATGACCACCAGAGAAGTTGAAAAGGCTGTAAAGGAATGGAAACATAAGGAACAAACTGAGGATATTTGGAGTATTGTTGATAAAATGTGTGATGAGAATACATATAACATTCCCATTACTGATTTAAAACCATTTCCAAATCACGAACAATATTTTTGGAATATGACAGGTAAAAATTACGTGAATTTTATTACAAGCATTGAAAAGAATGGTATTTACGAACCTATTATTATAACAAGAAATAACCTGATTATATCTGGACATCAACGAGTTAGGGCATGTAAAGATTTAGGTATTAATACAATTCCAGCTCGTTACTTGTATAGTAAAAACCCACAGAATTACAAACTAGATAAATTATTATTAAGTTATTTCATCCATTCTAATATGCATCCAAGATGGGCTGTTTTCTATATCGCATTAGCATGGGATAATCTATTCTTTGGTGATGGAAGTAAATTTGAATATTACTTAAATCAAGCTGAAGAGAAAGATGATAGTAAATTAGTTGAATATCTTGAAAATAAACTGAAAGAACTTGAAGTAAAAAGAAACGAAAATTAAGTAGCTTAACATAACCCATACCGAGCCATCCACCTCCTATAGGCTTCCCCAACCTACTGGGGAGTCCAGGTACGGACACAACCAGCAGCAATGTGATCTGCTCATGTTAAATGACTGATAATTGCCCGGAACAAATGTCCAAACATAATAACATAATCCCCACATTATAGGGGAACCAAGGTCAGCATCCGGACAAAATAACTGAGCAATTCCGGACAGGTAGTGGGAGCAGTTGATGACAATACTAACGTTTTGTGAAGATACAATTAAAGTAAAGATATAGAGATAGAAACGGAGGAATTGATGAAGTTAACAAAAGGACAGATTATAAAGAATTACAAAGAGTTATGCAAAATCCTTAACGTAGAACCTACCAATGGTAAAGGTAGAAAATATCATGTCAGGGAATTTGAACGATATTGTACATATCATAAGGAAGGTCAGAAATTTGTTGTTGATGAGGTTTTTGACAAACCAAGGGATAAAATAGATGGTAGGTCTATTGGTAAAAATAATAAATATGATACCCTAATGGATGATATTCTTATAACCAGCTTAAGATATGATTCAAATCTAGAAGAGGTTAGCAGAACACAGGTATTAAGAGATTATATTGAGCTATTTGGTAGTACATACTATAAATTAATCACTAATCAGCAAAAATATATAGAAGAGTATAATCTAAATAAATTTTTGTGTCAAAAATATCTTAATATGGTTTATTCTATAAGTTCAGAATGTCTAAAGACAACACTAAATAGGCTTTACAAAAAGGGTATTATATTATTTGAAGAAAACCTTTTGTTAAAAGATGGTATAAGTGATGATTATGCATCTAAAGAGATTATTGAACTGATAAATGATAAAATTGCTCCATTAGTCTATAAAGAATTAGAAATATCATCTTTCAGAAGGGCAGTACCAGAGATAAACAAAAATTTCAAAAGAAAAGTGTGTGAGATACTTAATGAAAAAATCGGTGGGAACATATATAACTTTTGGAAAGTATATCATATTATACTTGTAAAGGATACTCAAACAAATCATCCAAATCTTCAGGAATTAAGAAAAAGAATTGCCGATAATGTTAAAATTAAAATAAAAAGCATTCAATTAACCAGCAAAGAAACTGGAGAAGTATTTTTTCCATACCAGGGTAAGAAATATTATAAGCAATTTAAAATTATGGATGAGTTAGTATTTGATATAATAAATTCTGAATCGGATTTGAATGCAAATGAGCTTGAACCTGAACTAGAGCCATTACCTTTCTAACAAGATTATCCCGTATTTGATTGTTCGCTAACGCTCACAAAAATATTGAATTTTTCATATTTTAAAAAGTAACACCAAAGCCCTTATACTTAAGAATATATTAACTTTAAAATAATGGATATGGTGTTATATTTTCAAAATATAAATTTCACTCTTTAATTTTTCAAAAATAATAATAAAAAATATAATGTGTGTAGCGGAGCGGAACACTCATATAATGGAGATGTGTTACTAGCTTTGAAACTATTGGTATTAGCTGGTTACAAGAGATATTAAATGAGATAAAAATACTCATAAATTCAATTAAATTAAGAACAATTAACAATCGTGTGTACAGGAGGAGATATAAATTATGAACGGAATTAAAATACAGCAAATTGAAGGTGCGGAAATACTTAAAAATAACTTTGAAAATAGAATTATTAAAAGGGATTATAAAGCAGTGATGCCTAATAGTCCATTGTTAAAAAAGTTAATTGATTCTGGATTATCTTTAAATAAGAATGAGGATAGGACGCCTGACATTATACAGGTTACTTTTACTTATGGATATACGACTCCAGAAATACGAAAATTGTATAAAGATTTGTCCGAGATTAACAATAAAATTAAGCATAATATCCAATCAAAAAAGGATGCTCTGGAGACTAGGAAAAAGCAGGAAGGTAATAAATCAAAAGCACCTTATACAGATACAATAAATAATCTTACTAAAGATAATAAGAGTCTGAGAGAAGAAAAAAAGGATATCAAGGGTAAAATCAAAACAAATAAAATGGATGCAGATAAAGTCAGAGAAAATCTTTATGTCAATGGATTTAAGCTTGATTATAGTAAATACGATAAGAATTCTAGCGAGTGGAAAATTGATAAGACTGTTGAATATGTTTACTGGTTCAGAACAACAGCTAAGAGCCGTGTTGGAGATGCATTATTTATTAACAAAAAGCTATTATTCAAAATTGATGATTGGCAGAACATGAATATTAAATTGCCTGATGAAAATGCAAAAGTAGTTGAAAATGAAGCATACAAAGGTTTGACTGCTAGCGCAGCTGAATCCTACATAACAATAAATCCAAGAAATAATATTTTAGTTGTTGATGACCTGGAGTCTTGGAGTAATAAGCTGTGCTGTAAAGTTTATATCGAAGATGGTATTTGTAAAACAGAAAATGCTCCAATGGATATTAAAAATATAATTTGGGATGGCATGGCTCTTTGTGATGATTCTTTGTACTCAGGTAGTGAAGGGCAAATGACACTTAGGCAACATTATTTTAAATGCTGTGCATTTAGAACTTTTATTACTAAATTTATGAAGGATACCTTTAAAGATGATTATGAAATTGCTACGGTGCCAGATAAATATAATGCCCCCCAATGTCAAGACAAACATTTTTTAAATTTTAGTTAGGTCTCCTTTCGATGTATGTATAGATGTATGTTGAGCTTGTCAGGGCTCTTTAAAATGTTTTTTAAATTGACAAGCCTT
>JAEYWA010000154.1 GCA_023431385.1 Bacillota bacterium
CATTTTGTGACCGCTGTCGGCTCAGGAGGTTAATATGGGTCAAAAAATCGCTATAGCAAGCAGTGATGGTGTAAATATAGACCTTCACTTTGCAAAAGCATCGGGTTTTTACATATATGAGATCAAGGATGAGAGCTTTGAATATATCGAGTATAGGGTAAATGCTGCTGCTACAAGTAAACATGATGAAAATGAGTTCGAAAGAACGCTGAAAAGCCTTTCGGATTGTAAAGCAATAATAGTAAGTCAGGTTGGTATAAGTGCATTAGCATTTATCCAATCCAGAGGCTTCAGGCTTTTTGAAGCATCCTACAGGATTGACAGTGTTCTAGAGAGGTTTATAGAAAAAGATATTCTTAACAGAGATTTGTAATGCTGCAAAGCAGCGGAACGGAGGTTTTTTATGGAAAGTGAAATGTTAACTGAATCGCACATGCAAAGCATTTTTAACACATTGTTAATACACGGAGGAATTGACGGGGATGAAAGAACAGGTGCAGTAAGCGTACCTATTTATCAAACTTCCACCTATAGGCAGATAGAACTGGGGCAACATAGAGGATACGAATATTCAAGAACAGGTAATCCGACCAGGGAAGCACTTGAAGCCCTGATAAAGGATCTTGAGGCAGGAGAAGCAGGCTTTGCCTTTTCCTCGGGAATGGCAGCGATTACAGCCGTACTGCTCCTACTTAAAAGCGGTGATAAGGTTATCATTTCGAATAATGTATATGGAGGAACTTTCAGAGTACTGGATAAGGTTTTCAAAAATTTCGGGCTGCAATATGAAATTGTAGATACCTCTGACCTGGAGGCGGTGGAAAAGGAAGTAAAGACCGGAATTGCAGCTGTAATTATCGAAAGCCCGGCAAATCCTCTGCTTACTATTACCGATATACGAGGAGTTGCAGAAATAGCAAAGAAAGCCGGAGCAATTACGATTGTAGATAATACTTTTATGACTCCATATCTGCAAAGACCTTTGGAGCTTGGAGCAGATATTGTAATCCACAGTGCTACAAAATACCTGGGTGGACACAGTGATGTCATAGCAGGACTTGTTGTGGTTAAGGATAAAGAGCTTGCTTCCAGACTAAAGTTCCTCCAAAATGCTACAGGAGGAGTTTTACCGCCTTTTGATTCCTGGCTTCTGCAAAGAGGAATAAAAACCTTAGCTGTAAGATTGGATAGGCATATTGAGAATACAAGGTATGTTGTTGATTTCCTTAAGGGTCATGAAGGTGTAACAAAAATATATTATCCCGGGTTGGAGAATTCAGAGGGTTATGAAATACATAAGAAGCAGTCTTATGGGCCGGGAGCAATGATTTCCTTTGTGCTTTCGGAAGATTATGATATTAAATTGTTTTTCAAAAATGTTCAACTCATTACCCTTGGTGAAAGTCTTGGGGGAGTAGAGTCCCTTGTCAGCCATCCGGCAAGTATGACTCATGCCTCAATTCCATATGAGATCAGGCAGAAAGTAGGAATTGTTGACAATTTAATACGTTTATCAGTTGGTATTGAAGATAGGGAAGCTATAATTAATGACCTCAGAATTGCTTTTAACAAATCGAAACAAAAGTAGGAAATTCCTGCCATAATTATCGTGTTGGGCATAAAGGAGGTCAGTATGAAGTATTGCGATGATATCCGTGAACTTATCGGAAATACACCTGTTTTAAAACTAAATAATATTGGGATAAAACCATCGGTTAATCTTTTTTCAAAGCTTGAATTATTTAATCCGGGAGGCAGCGTAAAAGACAGAATGGGTACAGCCTTAATTGAAGATGCCGAAAAGAGGGGGATTCTTAAAAAAGGCTCTACTATCCTTGAGGCAACTGCCGGTAATGCAGGAATTGGAATCGCTTTAGCTGCACTTAATAAAGGCTATAAAGTCATATTTGCAGTTCCTGAAAAGTTTTCTTATGAAAAGCAGGCTATAATGAGAGCACTTGGAGCTGAAATAATTCAAACACCTCTGGAGAAGGGAATGAGCGGAGCTTTTGAAAAAGTTGAGGAATTACTTGCAACAATTGAAAATTCCGTATGCTTAAGTCAATTTACTAATCTGGCAAATCCTGAAATCCATTATGCAACAACAGGTCCTGAGATATACAGGGATCTGGATGGAAAAATAGATTATATAGTCGCCGGTGCAGGCAGCGGAGGAACAATATCAGGTGTCTTAAAATACATAAAGGAACAAAAGGAGACTGTTAAGGGTATCCTTGCAGATCCGGTAGGATCAACCATGGGAGGAGGCCTTCCGGGCTGCTACAGCATAGAAGGGATTGGAAATACTTTCATGCCCGAAACCATGGACAATTCACTTATTGATGAGGTAATAAAGGTTAATGATTCACAAGCCCTTCAGGAGGTTAAGCTGGTAGCACGTAAAGAAGGACTATTGATAGGAACCTCGTCAGGAGCAGCTTTATACGCTGCAAGGGTCATCTCTGAAAGGGTTGAGAACGCAAATATTGTGGTTATTTTCCCTGATAGAGGGGATCGGTATATTAGCAAGAATATTTTTTAACAATATATAGAGAATTAGTTAAATAGGGATTTATCAAATTAAATAAAAATAATGATTAATACAACAGCGTGTTGACTGGAAAACCAGAGACTGTATTTTATTACAGTCTCTTTTTTTAAATTAATTATAAAAGTGAAAGAGGTGTATTTATGGGAGTTTCAGATTTGAATTTTGATACTTTGAAGGTTAGAGCAGGCTATGATCCGAAGGAACATAATTTTTCAGTTCAAGTTCCGGTGTATCAGACGGCCTCCTTTGATCTTGGTGACACAGACAGAGCAGGTAGATTATTCAGTTTTTCAGAGTTTGGATATCTATATACCAGAGTTGGAAATCCTACTGTAGATGTCCTGGAAAAAAGAGTTGCAGCACTTGACGGTGCATCGGCCGCAATAGCTGTGGGTTCAGGTATGGCTGCAGTAACCTATTCATTGTTTAACGTAGCGGAGGGCGGGGGAAGAATACTGACTACTGCTCAGGTATATGGCGGAACCTTCGACAGTTTTAAAAAGATTTATCCGAATTTCAATATTGAAATTGATCAGGTAGAGGAGCTTGATAACCTTGATGAGTGGAGAAGTAAGATAACACCTGACACCAAGGCAATATTTGTTGAAACCATAAGTAATCCAAACGCTGCTATTGCTGATATTGAGGCACTTGCTAAGATCGCACATGATAATGATATCCCCCTTATTGTTGACAATACCTTTGCCACACCGTACTTATTAAACCCAATTAAATATGGAGCTGATATAGTTGTATATTCTGCAACAAAAGCTCTGAACGGGCACGGTAATGCAATTGCAGGACTGATTCTGGAAAGTGGTAAGTTTAACTGGGCCAATGGAAAATTTCCACAGTTTACTGAACCTGTCTATCTGTTCAGAGATGCAAAGGGGAATGAACGAAGCTTTCTTCAGGCATTTGGGGCAGCTGCCTTTACTACCAGAGTCCGTATGAATTATCTTGCATATTTTGGTGCTGCACTAGGGCCCTTTGATGCATATCTGGCCTTAGTGGGACTTGAAACATTGTCTGAACGGGTACAAAAGCAGGTGTCAAATGCTGAAAAAATCATTGGTTTCCTCGAATCCAAGGAAGAAGTAGCCTGGGTAAATCATCCTGCTGCCAAAGACAGCAAATACAAGCTGTTGGCTCAAAAATATCTGCCTAAAGGTGCTGGTGCTATATTTACCTTTGGTCTGAATGCA
>JAEYWA010000157.1 GCA_023431385.1 Bacillota bacterium
ACTTTTTAATGAAAAAGACGAAGGAAATAGTGGGCTTACCTATAATCAGCATATCAGACGGTATTGAGGTTGGCAAAGTTAAAACTGTTATAATCAATGCTGAAAAAGGTGCTATTGATTATGTGGTGGTTGATAGCGGTATTCAGATATTAAGTGCTAAAGTTATTCCTACAGAGTATGTACTTGGTATAGGTGAATATGCATTGACAATTGAGAATGAAGATGCCATTAATGATATTAGTAAAATACCGGCTGCTATTGATCTTCTTCAAAAAAATATCCAGGTTAAGGGTACAAAAGTACTTACCAAAAAGGGCCGCTTAATAGGTGAAATCGGTGACATATATATCGATGAAGAAGATAACTGCACAATTATCGGACTTGAGTATATTGCAGATATTACACAAAAGAGTATCAGAATAATACCAAGAGATAGCATTATTACATTTGGCAAAAATCTTGTAGTTGTTAAGGAAGATGTAGAGTCCAAACTTCTGGACAGAGCATCCGAACTTGCAACAGAAGATACTTCTGATTTAGAAAAAAAAAATTCTGAATCAGCAAGTTTAAGTGATATTATAAATAGTATTCCTTCAGAAGATGATATTCAGCCCGGAGCTGTATCCGACATGATGGAAATGAAACACCGTGAATATTTAAACGGAAAAGTTTCCACCAAAACAATATATGACAACGACGGAAACACACTGATTGAAGAAAATACAGTAATTGATGACGTTGTCTTTGACATCGCAAAATCCAACGGCAAGGTAATTGAACTCGTTATGAATAATAGGTAAATAAACAAGGGCTTTCTCATATACGAGAAAGCTCTAAAATAGTTTGTTAAAATTTTGTTCTAAATACTAACTAAAAGTAATCTATTAAAAGTAAGTATTCAAAGTCTCAATAGCGTTATCCTGTATGATCTTCTCTCCATATTCATTCAAATAGCCTTCGAAAAAGCCTGGGTTTCCAACTGAAACCGAGTATTCACACATTGCAATTTCAAGTGACTTCGAGTTTACTGAACTTCCGCTGAGCAGCAGGTAATAACTGTCTCGACATCTGAACAAGGTGCTTTCACCATGATAAACTGAAGAGATGCGTCTTGAGAGATTGCAGACATCTTCAAGACTGCTGAAGCAATATATTTTTAAGGTTGAGCAAACCTTACTCTTCTTTTTCTTTTGTTTTAATTCGGAGTTTTTATATTTACTCTTTATATACTTTTGAATAGACTCAAATTCTCCATCGGCATCTACTTTTGTTATAGTAACTACAAAACCATCTTCGCTTTC
This sequence comes from Bacillota bacterium, assembly GCA_023431385.1. GTDB lineage: Bacteria > Bacillota > Clostridia > Acetivibrionales > DSM-1351 > Ruminiclostridium. The sequence goes on from JAEYWA010000157.1 coordinate 1,302, forward strand.
TGGGGAGGCTTCAAATATCAACTGCGATTCGCCGGAGGCAAAGCCATACTCTTCCTCAGCTTTCTCCATCATATCCCAGAACAGCTCCTGAGCAGCAGGCGAATTATAATTTAAAGAGCCTAGATCAATATTTCTTTCTTCAAGATCATTCATTGTAATTGTGACCCTCAATACATTATCATTAATTTTTTCTATTCTCATATAATCACCAACTCTCCAATAATCTTGAAACCATATAGTTTTACTATATTATACTTCTAAAAACATAAATTGAGAAGTGATATTTATTAATATTATTCATTATAAAATATGTAATATTTATATTATTAACCATATTTTATTCTTAATATAGTTTAATATTCCTTCACTAATAAATACAGGCATTTTACAAACAATAATGTATATATTTTTTTAACTTGCTTTTTATTTGAAAAATCAGTTATAAAAATATATAATAATTATGGTTGCAATTGTCGCTTAGTGTAAATATAAAAAACAAATTAGATTGGTGATGACATGGAAAGAATTATACTAGCATCAGCGTCTCCTAGAAGGCAGCAGTTATTGACTCAAATGGGACTCACTTATACAGTATCTCCTTCAACTGTAGACGAAAGCATGGACCAGAATATGGAATCTCATGAAGTGGCAGTCTTTTTAGCAAGGCAGAAATGTACCGACATTGCTACACAAACCAAACATAATTGTATTGTAATTGGGGCAGATACTATTGTTGTAAAGGATAAACAGCTTTTAGGCAAGCCGACTAGTGAGCAGGATGCCTTGGAGATGCTCAAAAATCTAAATGGCCAATGGCACGAGGTTGTTACCGGAGTATGCCTCTGCAGAACTAGAGATATGAAAATTATAAGCAGTTTTGAAACCACCAAAGTCAAAATTGCTGAAAAATCCGAAGAGTTTTTAAAAGCGTATATCGCTACAAAGGAACCCTTTGATAAAGCGGGCGCCTATGGCATTCAAGGATACGGATCACTGCTAGTGGAAAAAATAGATGGAGACTATTTCAATGTAATGGGCTTACCTATTTACATGTTGTCCTGTATGCTTGAGGAACTGGGGTATAGCATTGATTTTAGAAATATAACGAGGCGATAATAGGTGTTTTTCATTTTTATCAGGTTTCTTGGAGCGCTATGGACACATTAACTCGATGAAACGCCGCTGGGGTAAGAAACTTTTCTACAACCGAAAAGTTTACTTTTGAAATGAGGCGTTGTAGGCATTTAACAGCTTGTCAGTGTGTAGTTTACAATATGCGTAATTGTAGTATATCAGTGTTGCAGCAGGTAGAGGTATGTAATGGAGAGAATGAAAATCAAGGAACTTCCCATAGGAGAGAGACCGTATGAAAAGCTTGAGGCAATTGGTGCAGAGCAGCTGTCAAATGCTGAGCTTCTGGCGGTAATAATAAAGACAGGTACTAAGGCTTATACTGCCATAGAACTTGCCCAGCATGTATTGCGCCTTTCCCATGACGGACGGATTTCTTCCTTGAACCACCTGTCCATAGAGCAATTAAAAAAAATTAAAGGAATAGGGAGAGTTAAAGCTATTCAGATAAAAGCCGCTCTCGAATTTTCAAAACGAGTGGCTACAAGTGATGGAGTGTTTCATCATTCAGTGAAAAGTTCTAATGATGTAGTCAATCTCATGATGGAAGAGCTAAGATACTTGAAAAAAGAGATATTTAAAGCGCTATTGCTCGATACCAAAAACCAAATAATTAAAATAACGGACATATCAATGGGGAGTCTTAATTCTTCAATAGTTCATCCGAGAGAAGTTTTCAGTGAAGCAATAAAGTACGGAACCAACAGTATAATTTTTGTTCATAATCACCCAAGCGGTGACCCTACAGCCAGTGCCGAAGACATTCAAACCACACAGAGACTTGAAAGCGCAGGTAATATATTGGGAATCAAGGTGTTGGATCATATAATAATAGGTGACGGCAGGTTTTTTAGCTTTAAGGAAAAGGGATTGGTACAGTAATTTTATATTAACAAAAGCAGTAAGTTTTATTAACATAGGAAATGGGTGTGCCAGGCACGCAGATAGGAGATTGAAATGAGTTTTTTTGCAAAGGATATCGGGATAGATTTAGGAACAGCAAATACACTTGTTCATGTTAAGGGTAAAGGTATAGTTGTTAGAGAACCGTCGGTTGTTGCCGTTAACGTAAAAAATAATGAAGTACTTGCGGTTGGAGAAGCTGCTAAGGAAATGATAGGGCGTACCCCGGGGAACATAGTTGCTATAAGGCCTATGAAAGACGGAGTTATAGCCGACTTTGACGTTACTCAAAGCATGATTAGGTACTTTATCAAAAGAGCTATTTCAAACGGAGTGTTTAATAAGCCAAGAGTTGTTATATGTGTACCGTCCGGAGTCACAGAGGTTGAAAAGAGAGCTGTTGAAGATGCAACTCTTCAAGCTGGAGCCAAGGAGGCATACCTTATTGAAGAACCTATGGCTGCCGCAATCGGTGCTGAGTTGCCTGTAGAGGAACCTTCAGGAAGCATGGTTGTTGATATCGGCGGAGGTACCAGTGAAGTTGCCGTTATTTCTCTTGGTGGAATTGTAACCAGTAAGTCTTTAAGAGTTGCCGGAGATGAACTGGATGAATCAATCGTCCATTATATTAAGAAGGAATACAGCCTCATGATAGGTGAAAGAACAGCTGAGGAGATAAAAGTAACTATCGGTGGGGCTTATCCTAAAACCAAGGAAGAAAGAATGAATATAAGGGGAAGAGATCTTATTACCGGCCTTCCCAAAAATATAGAGATAACTTCCTCAGAAATAAATGAAGCGTTAAAAGAGCCTGTAAATGCAATTATTGATTCTATTAAGTATACCCTCGAAAAGACTCCACCAGAACTGGCTTCTGATATAATGGACAGAGGTATTATGCTGACAGGTGGCGGTGCTCTGCTGGACGGGCTTGATAAATTGATCATTCAAGAAACGGGTATGCCTGTTTCTATTGCAGAAAGACCGTTGGATTGCGTGGCTTTGGGAACCGGTAAAGTTCTTGATGAGATAGAAACCTTGAAAAAGGTATTGCTTTCACCAAAAAGGCTGAAATAGCTTTTGTTAGTTATGGGGGGGAGAGAGGAGAAACATTCCTTGAAGTATTTTAAAAGCAGGGCGTTAATAGTACTAATAGTGACATTGGTACTTATAGTTACAATTGGTCTGACAATTAATCCGCTTAACAATGTAAACTGGATAGGTAATCTTATTTCTGTTCCGTTTACGTCTATTGAGAAGGTTTTTGCTTATGCGGGGCAGGAAGTTGAAGCCGGTGTAGGCCTTTTTAATGATGTTGAAAAGCTGAGGAATGAAAATAAGGCCTTAAAAGAGGAAATTGACAAGCTTATTAATGAGCGGACGGAATATGTAAGATTAAAAACTGAAAACGAGGATCTAAAGAAGGTACTTGAGCTGAAAGATCAGCTGGATGGGATAGAAATGGCAGGAGCCAATGTTATTGCAAAGGATTCTGGCAATTTGTTCAATATTTTTCTTATAGATAAAGGAGCTGCAAACGGCATTTCATACAACATGCCAGTGATAACCAGTAAGGGACTAGTGGGAAAAGTATACTCCTCACAGCCTTTTTCATCCAAAATCATAAGTATTATAGAAGACGGCAGTTCAGTGAGTGCAGTGGTATCTAAAAGCAGGGATCTTGTTGTGGTAAAAGGCGATTTGAAGCTGGGAAAAGAAGGCCTTTGTAAGCTAGTGTACATTCCTAATGATCTTGATCTTGCTCAGGGTGATATTATCGAAACCTCAGGAATAGGCGGTATTTATCCTAAGGGAATAATAATCGGAACTGTTAAGGAAGTAAGAACAGGTGAGAGTGATTTGGACAGGTATGCCATAATTCAGCCGGCATCGGATTTGAAAAGACTTAGCCAGGTAGTGGTTTTAAAGAAGGATATGATGGATATATCTTCAGAAATGGAGATTATAGACAAATGAGAGGTAAAGTAATCTTATATATAATAGTAATTTTTATTTTTGTCACTACACAGGTTACCTTTTTGAATTTTATAGATATATTCGGTGTTAGGCCAAATCTCATTATTATTCTGATAGTAAGTATTTCGCTGCTGGAGGGGAGAAATTTCGGTGCCGCGGTTGGTTTTACTGCTGGACTTTGTCTTGATTCAGTGGCAGGAGTAGCACTTGGATATCAGGCGTTGATAGGTATGCTGCTGGGAGTATTGCTCGGCAACATAAATAAGAGATTTTTTAAAGAAAACATTTTTGTAATGCTGATATGTACTTTTATTTCTACAATTTTATTTGAGTCAGCAATAATTTTAGTGTCATATACTATTGGTCTTAGGATGAACTACATAGAAACGCTAAAGAGTATAATCCTGCCCGAAGCTGTAATCAACGGTTTAGTAGGAGTGGTAATTTTTCTCCTGCTTGTTGTGATACACAGAAAGCTAGCAAGCATGGATGTAAAGAACAGATATTAAACTTAAGGGTTGACAAAGGGTATACAAAAATATGACATTTTGAGAGGTGGTTGACCTATGAGACAGTTTTTTAAAGACAGACATACAATTGTGAGCATAGTACTTGTAATTATATTTGCGGTTATCATATATCAATTGGCAGGTATACAGCTTGTTCAGGGAGAAAATTACTTCGCTCAGTCACAGGTCTATAACCTTAGATCTCGTACTATTCTGGCTGAAAGAGGTAATATATTGGATAGATATGGTGTACCTATAGCTGTTAATTCCACCAGTTACTATCTGATGTTAATGGATACAGGTAAACCCTCCGAAGAGCTTAACGATATGATGTATAAGCTTGTGGGAGTGCTGGAAAAGAATGATGAGAAATATAATAATACCTTCTCCAAATATTTAAGTGATAAACCTGTAAAATTCGGCTCCCTGCTTGAAAACAGCAAAGATAGAATAAAGGTCTTAAAAAATGCTACAGGTTATAGATTTACTGGGCTTTCCCAGGATTCAGACCCTGAAGAATTTTATGAGTATTTCCGAGATAAGGTATTCAAGATAGATACCGAAAAGTATAAGGAACCGGATATATATAAAATAATGACACTCAGGTTTGAAGCGTTAAGCTATAACCCCATTATAGCCGAAGCTATAAGTAATAGAACCGTTGCCGAAATTGAAGAAAGAACTGATGAATTTCCCGGTGCAGTAATCGATTTAATGCCCAGCAGGAAGTATATAGATGCCCAGTATGCCGCTCATTTGATTGGATATGTCAGAACCATAAATGAAGAAGAACTTGCAAAGAGAGCCGATGAAGGCTACAAAGTGGATGATATTATCGGAAAATCCGGTATTGAACTGACTGCTGAAGGATATTTACGGGGAACAAACGGATATAGAAGAGTAGAAATTGATGAAAACGGGAGAACAAGAACTATAAGTGAAGAGCCTGTAAAACCTGGTAGTGATGTAGTACTCACTATAGATATGAGATTGCAAAAAGTTGCAATGGAGTCTCTTGAGGAAAATATCAAAATTATCAGAGAAAAGAAGCATTCCAGAAACTTTAAAGATGCATATGCAGGAGCAGTTGTAGCAATGGATGTTAACACCGGAGAAGTTTTGGCTTTAGCCAGCTATCCAAGTTACGACCCTTCAATATTCCTGGCGGGACCCGAGGATAAAGCGGCTCAGAAAGCCATCGCCGCTCTCAGTGATGCGAAGAATACAAGCTCGTCTGAGTTCAATCGTGCAATTGCCGGTACTTATACTCCCGGTTCTACTTTTAAACCCATAGTCGGAATAGCAGGTTTGGAGGAGGGGAAAATTAGTCCAAAGGATAGGTATTTTGACAAAGGATACGAAATTTATGACGGATTACTGCTGGGTTCTATAGAATACAGGACCTATAAAGTCGGTCTGGGTTGGGTTGACATGGTATCAGCCATTCAAAAATCCTGTAACCCTTATTTCTACAACCTTGGCGTAAAAGTCGGAATTGATAATATCGGCAAGTGGGCAACTAAATTTGGCTTAGGACAAAAAACAGGAATTGACCTTTTGGGAGAAAGCAAGGGAATACTTGCTTCAAAAGCATATAAAAAGACCTACAATCCTTACCCATGGGGAAATGCGGATACAGCCCAGTCATCCATAGGCCAGTTTGATAATAGCTTTACCCCCATACAATTGGCAAATTATGTTGCTACCATAGCAAATGGTGGAAAACATTTCAAACCTCATATAATAAAAAGAGTAGTAAAATACGACGGTTCTATAGTTACAGAAACAAAACCTGAATATGAGATATTGCCTGTAAAAAAGAACACAATGTCAGTTATTCAGGAAGGAATGATAGCAGTTGCTAATTATGAGGATCGTGGAGGTACTGCTTCAGATGCGTTCAAAAGCCTTGCTCCCATAAAGGTTGCAGGTAAAACGGGTACTGCTGAAACAGAGTCAAATCAAACTCATTCCTCAAATGCGCTATTCATTTGCTATGCACCAGCTGATAAGCCTGAAATAGCTGTAGCCTGTGTAGTTGAAAGAGGTGTATTGGGTGCGTATACGGCACCAATTGCCAGGGATGTTCTGAAAGCATACTTTGATAATAAAGGAGCAAATGTTGAGAATTTTACAATCAGAACAGATATTGTAGAATTAACTAAATAAATTTATATGCATGCGTTCCGTTTCAAACTAAGCTGTGAATTTATGGCCTTGCGAGATATCAAAGTATTTTTCAACACAAAAGTAATAAAAAATACTTTGAAAGAGCAAATGGTCAATTAACCTCCTTTATTCGCCCCATTGCGATAAAGGATATATATTTTAAATTACAATTTTTGGCCACCCCTGTGGCTCAGAGCCAAATGGCTTAGGAGGTTAATATGTCTGAGAATATAGTCACTTTTAAGGGAACTGTTAATGGTCTTACAATAATAATAAAACCGGAGGCCGGATTTGAAGAAATTGTTGACAGTATGCGGCTTAAGATAGAGAATGCCGGAAAGTTTTTCAGAGGTGCAAAGTTGGCCGTGAAATATAGAGGACGAGAGCTTAATGAAACTGAAAAAAACCAGCTTTACGACTTATTGAAAAAGGAGAGTGGTGCAACAATATTATCCTTTGACGAGGAGATATTTGACAATAGCAGTACATCGGTACAAGGTGCTATTACCGGTTCAGAAAGAAATAATCAGATAAAAAAATATATGTATTTCAAAGGTATAGAAGAAGGTCAAACAAAGTTTTACCGCGGAACTGTAAGATCTGGTCAGCTTATTACTTTTGACGGCAATCTGGTAATCCTTGGAGATGTAAATCCTGGAGCAATTATTGAAGCAACTGGAAATATTGTGGTAATGGGTCTGCTAAGAGGTGTTGTGCATGCAGGCAGTGATGGGAATAAGGATGCAATAGTAGCTGCCTTGGGTCTTAATCCGACACAGCTCAGAATAGCGGATATAATAACGAGACCCCCCGATGAAAAAGGTGCGGGTGCCAACCAGGTGCCTGAACTGGCCTATGTTAAGGGTGATATGCTTTATGTAGAGCGATTTTTGCCAACGTCAATCAGAAATATATAAGTGTAATAAAGGATATGCAAAGCACAATTTCAAAGGTGAATATCAAAGCTAAATAACTAACCAAATGATGAAGCTAAATGACTTCAAGATAATTGACAAAACCATAAAACAAATATATAGTTTAAATGTGTGACTTTATACTTATAAGAGTAAATATATGTAAAATATAATGTTTCTTGGACAAGAATTGGAGGCAAGCTGTATGGGCGAGGTAATTGTAATTACATCTGGGAAAGGCGGTGTTGGTAAAACCACCACAACTGCCAATATCGGTACAGGCCTGGCACTGGCAGGTAATAAGGTTGTATTGATAGACACTGATATTGGACTTCGAAATCTCGACGTTGTTATGGGGTTGGAAAACAGGATAGTATATGATCTGGTTGATGTTA
>JAEYWA010000256.1 GCA_023431385.1 Bacillota bacterium
TGAACATAAATCTAAATAAACCAAAAGAAACTATAAGCAATAAAAAAGGAGTTACCATGTGTGATTTAGGGCAATGCTTACAATGTGAAAACCTTGACTGCTTTGACGATAGAATGGATAAGATGCATGAGGAATGCGGAGTGTTCGGGGTGTATTCAACTGAAAATAGTGATGTTGATGTTGCAGGAATGACTTATTATGGCCTATACTCACTTCAGCACAGAGGACAGGAAAGCGCCGGTATTGCGGTAAGTGACAAGGAAACCATTGTATTTCACAAAGATATGGGATTGGTGCCAGAGATTTTCGATAAGGTTGTTTTAACTCATCTCCAGGGTACAATGGCAGTAGGCCATGTCAGGTATTCAACAACCGGCGCCAGCCGCCGCGAGAATGCGCAGCCTATAGTTGTTAGATCCAGAAACGGACAAATTGCCCTTGCCCATAACGGTAATATTGTCAATGCTTCCATACTAAGAGAGCAGATGGAAGAAGGCGGAACAATTTTTCAGACAACAAACGACACCGAAGTTCTTGTTAATCTCATTACAAAGCACAGTATTACTTCTGAAACAATAGAAGAAGCAGTGGAAAAAATGATGAGGGATGTAGAAGGCTCTTACGGTCTTATACTGATGACAGCAAACAAAATGCTTGGAGCAAGAGATCCCTTTGGTATAAGGCCTTTATGTATAGGCAAAACTTCCACCTGCTATGTTATTGCTTCGGAGTCCTGCGCACTTGATGCGGTAAATGCCGAGTTTATCAGAGATATTGAACCAGGTGAAATAGTTACCATAGAAAATAACGAAATCAAATCAATCAGAGCATTCAATAATAAGGATACAAAGCTGTGTATCTTTGAATTTGTTTATTTTGCACGACCTGACAGTGTTATTGACGGCGCTAGTGTACAGCAGTCCAGATATGAGGCCGGGAAAAGGTTGGCTATTGAGCATCCTGTTGATGCTGATGTTGTTATTGGTGTTCCCGATTCGGGAATATCGGCCGCTATCGGTTTTTCAAAACAGTCTGGAATTCCTTACGGTGAAGGTATCGTAAAGAACAGATATGTAGGTAGAACCTTTATCCAGCCTAGTCAGGGTATGAGAGAAGTTGCCGTAAGAATAAAGCACAACGCCATTAAAAAGACCATTGAGGGCAAAAGGGTCGTTATTATAGATGATTCAATAGTAAGAGGAACAACTACAAGAAGAATAGTTAAAATATTAAAAAAAGCGGGTGCTAAAGAGGTGCATATGAGAGTCAGCTCACCGCCCCTTAAGTTTCCCTGCTACTTTGGCATAGACATTTCCTCCAGAAAAGAACTTGTTGCAGATAAGCTTTCGGTGGAGGAAATAAGAGAAATGATATGCTCAGATTCACTGGGTTATCTTAGTCTTGAAGGACTGCTGAAGACTCCTGTGGATTCCAGATGCAGCTTCTGTTCAGCTTGTCTGACAGGTGATTACCCTATAGAGGTTCCTGCAGAGGGTGATAAATTCAGCTGTGGTTCATAAAGGATATATATTTTCATTACTATTTGCGTACGCGCTATGCGCGTAGATGGGAGATAATATGACAACTTACAGAGATGCAGGTGTTGATGTTGAAGCGGGTTATGAAGCGGTTAAATTAATGAAGAACCATGTAAAAAGAACATTCAGACCCGAGGTTATGACTGAGCTGGGGGGCTTCGGCGGTTTATTCACCCTTGACAAATCCAAATATGAAGAGCCTGTTCTGGTATCAGGTACCGATGGGGTAGGAACAAAGCTTAAAATGGCTTTTTTACTTAAAAAGCATGATACCGTGGGTATTGACTGTGTTGCAATGTGCGTAAACGATATTGTGTGCAGCGGTGCTGAACCATTATTTTTCCTTGATTATGTGGCAGTGGGAAAAAATTATCCTGAAAAGGTTGCAGAAATTGTCAAAGGGGTTGCGGAAGGTTGTGTAATGTCAGGCTGTGCCTTGATCGGCGGTGAAACGGCTGAAATGCCAGGCTTTTATCCTGTAGATGAATATGATCTGGCTGGATTTACTGTGGGAATAGTTGACAAGAAAAAAATTATTGACGGTAAAAAAATTAAAGCAGGAGACAAGCTTATTGGGCTTCCTTCATCAGGCATCCACAGTAACGGTTATTCTCTTGTTCGTAAACTGATTAATCCCACAGAAAAGAACCTGATGGAATATGTTGAGAAATTAGGCTGTACACTGGGAGAAGAACTTTTAAAGCCTACAAAAATATATGTCAAAACCGTACTTGACTTAATTTCAAAGTACGAAATAAAAGGAATATCACATATTACCGGTGGCGGCTTTATTGAAAATATTCCAAGAATGGTACCTGAAGGGTTAAGAGTCAATATAGAAAGGGGAACCTGGCCTGTACTTCCTATTTTTGAATTACTCAGGGACTTGGGCAATATGAAGGACGGAGATATATTTAATACCTTCAACATTGGAATCGGTATGGTTATGGCTGTAGACAGTGAAAAGGCAGATGAGATAGTAGCTTATCTGAAATCTGTTGGTGAAGCTGCCTATATTATTGGTGCTATCAGCGAAGGTGAAACAGGGGTTGAAATAATATAACGCGGAGGCAAATATGCTGAGGATAGGCGTATTGGTGTCTGGAGGAGGTTCAAATCTTCAGGCAATAATTGACAAGATAGAGAGCGGGTATATCAAAAACGTGCAAATCGTTACCGTTGTATCCAGCAAGCCCGGGGTATATGCTCTAGAGAGGGCAAGTAAGCATGGAATAAATGGAACTGTTATTTCAAGAAAATCCTTTGATAATATAGATGAATACGATCAGGCTCTAATCGACCATTTCAGAGAATATAAGGTCGAACTTGTGGTTATGGCGGGTTTCCTTTCAATTCTGGGAGAGCGCTTCAACAAGTATTATACCAGCAGGGTAATCAATGTTCACCCTTCCTTGATTCCAGCTTTTTGCGGCAAGGGATTTTACGGAATAATCCCACATAGACATGTGTTGGAAACAGGAGTCAAGGTAACTGGAGCTACGGTGCATTTTGTGGAACTGGAGGCCGATACCGGGCCTATTATATTGCAAAAGGCAGTTTATGTAGAAGATAATGATACACCTGAGAGTCTGCAGAAAAGAGTTATGGAACAGGCTGAATGGGAGATACTTCCTGAGGCAATAAAGCTGTTTGCCGAGAATAAGTTGGTTATTGAAGGCAACAGGGTCAAAATTGTTTAGACCTCAATTATCAGTTGAGTAAATTTATATTTAAAATAACTATTATTTTTGATTGGAGGCTTTAGGTTTATGATTAAGCGTGCATTAATTAGTGTATCGGACAAGACAGGAATAGTGGATTTTGCTTCTGCTCTGGCTGCTAAAGGCGTGGAGATAATTTCTACGGGAGGAACAGCTAAAGCATTGTCTGACGCAGGTTTAAAGGTTATAAATATTTCAGACATAACAGGTTTTCCTGAATGTCTGGATGGAAGAGTAAAGACGCTTCACCCGAAGGTTCACGCAGGACTCCTTGCAATAAGAAGCAATGAAGAGCACATGGAGCAAATAAAGGAACTGGGTGTTGAAACAATTGATATAGTTGTAATAAACCTATACCCGTTTAAACAAACAATATTAAAAGGAAATGTAGAGCTTGAAGAAGCTATTGAAAATATTGATATAGGCGGACCCACAATGTTAAGGGCAGCTGCCAAGAATTATCAGGACGTTGCTGTTGTAGTAGACCCAGCCGACTATGAGAAAGTTCTTTCAGAATTGAATGAAACAGGCGACGTCAGTGTAAAAACCAAATTCAGACTTGCTTACAAGGTATTTGAGCACACCAGCCATTATGACACACTGATAGCTAAATATCTCAGAGATACTCTGGGAGATATTGATTTCCCTGATACCCTTTCACTTACCTATGAGAAGGTACAGGATATGCGTTACGGAGAAAACCCACATCAGAAGGCCGTATTCTATAAGGAAGTGGGCGCAAACAGGGGACTGCTTCCAAGTGCTGTTCAGCTTCACGGTAAGGAATTGTCCTATAATAATATAAATGATACCAATGGCGCAATAGAACTGGTTAAGGAATTTGACGAGCCTACAGTAGTAGCCGTAAAGCATACCAATCCATGTGGTGTGGGCAGTGCTTCAGCAATCTATGAAGCCTATATGAGAGCATATGAATCAGACCCTGTATCAATATTCGGAGGAATCATTGCTGCAAACAGGGAAATTGATGCTAAAACCGCTGAAGAAATAAACAAGATTTTTGTTGAAATAGTTGTAGCTCCATCCTTCTCAGAAGAGGCTTATGCAATTCTTTCCCAGAAAAAGAATATCAGATTGCTGAAACTTGAGAGAATTGCAGAAAAAGTACCAGCCGATACTCTTGATATGAAGAAGGTTTGCGGCGGTCTTTTGGTTCAAAAGTACAACAATCAGTTGTTTAACGAAGAAGAGCTTAAGGTTGTAACAGATGTTAAGCCAACAAAGGAACAGATGGAAGACCTTATATTCGCTATGAAGGTTGTTAAGCACACAAAGTCAAATGGTATAGCGCTGGCCAAGGGCAAGATGACAATAGGTGTGGGACCTGGACAGACAAACAGAATAGTTCCTACAAGAGTTGCAATAGAATATGCTGGTGAGAGATCAAAGGGTGCAGTTATGGCATCGGATGCTTTCTTCCCCTTTGAGGATTGTGTTGAGGCTGCAGCAGCAGCAGGTATCAAGGCAATAATTCAGCCCGGCGGATCATTAAATGACCAGAAAGCTATCGATGCCTGCAATAAATACGGTATAGCAATGCTATTCACAGGCATGAGACATTTCAAGCACTAGGAACCGTTGAGATTGTCGCAAAAATTCAGTCTATTTATATCAACTTTAGCAGGATATATGTAAATTGTACTGTAACTAATTAATTTTGAACTGATAGATCTCATTTTGAATGTATCAATCTTGATATTTCTCGCGTGTACAACTTAGATATATGGGAAGTTTGGTGATGGAGGTTATATGAAGGTTTTAGTTGTTGGCGGCGGCGGAAGAGAACATGCAATAGTCTGGAAACTCTCCCAGAGCCCCAAGATAGAGAAATTGTACTGTGCGCCTGGGAATGGAGGGATTTCGAAGCTTGCTACCTGTGTTTCCATTAAGGCTACAGATATCGAAGGAATAGTAAATTTCTCAAAAGAGAATAAAATAGATTTAGTTATGGTAGCACCAGATGACCCTCTGGTATCCGGAATGGTTGATGCGCTGGAGGCTGCAGGTATCAGAGCCTTCGGTCCTGTCAAAGCGGCGGCTATCATTGAGGGCAGCAAAGCTTTTTCAAAGGATCTGATGAAGAAGTACAACATCCCTACTGCCGCCTATGAAGTATTTGACAGCAGTGAAAAGGCCCTGAAGTATCTTGATACCTGCAGCGCACCTATTGTTGTGAAGGCAGACGGTTTAGCCTTGGGAAAAGGTGTTATAATTGCAAAAACACTGGATGAAGCAAAAGCAGCAGTGGACAGTATTATGAATGACAGGGTATTTGGAGCTGCAGGAAACAGTGTTGTCATTGAACAATTTATTGAAGGTCCCGAAGTATCCATATTGGCCTTTACAGACGGAAAAACCGTTGTGCCTATGGTTTCTTCCCAGGATCACAAGCGTGTGTTTGACCACGATCAAGGGCCAAATACTGGTGGAATGGGGACCTTCTCGCCAAGTTTGATTTATAACAGCAAGCTGGCAGAACAATGTATGAAGGAAATATACCTGCCTACTATAGATGCTATGAATAACGAAGACCGAAAATTTAAAGGGATTCTCTATTTTGGTCTGATGATTACTAAAGACGGGCCCAAGGTTATCGAATACAATGCTCGTTTTGGAGATCCCGAAACACAGGTTGTGCTTCCCAGATTGAAAACCGATTTACTTGATATATTCAACGCAATTATAGATGAGAAGCTGGCTGAAATACAAATTGAGTGGAGTGATAATGCAGCCGTATGTGTTATAGCCGCCTCGGGCGGTTATCCAGGAAAATATGCTACCGGCCTTGAGATAAGCGGTCTGGAAGAGGCTGAAGCAGATGAAAACACAATCATATTCCATGCCGGAACTTCTGAGAAGGGCGGTATGCTCTTTACAGCAGGCGGAAGGGTATTGGGAGTAACATCGGTAGAAGAAAATATGGAAAAGGCAATAGGCAAAGCCTATGCAGGTATAGAAAAAATTAGCTTTGAAGGAATGCATTACAGAAAAGATATTGGAAGAAAGTAAAGCTAATAGAGAAAATATAAACGTTGATAAAATAGATATTAAGTACATCCATTAGTATGTTAAACAGAGCATCAATACTTAAAGTTACGTTTAAGTGTTGATGCTCAAGCTGTTTCTGGGTTTCGTTTACCTAATAAATTAACCCGGCATTTCTAAGATATCTCAATATATGTATAGCCGACCAGACTCTGTTATATGTGCCAAAAAGGTGAGGCCACCCTCCATCGGCTTCCTGTTTGCTTTTAATCATTTCAACAACCGAGTTATATAGACTACTTGGTATGGCTATATCGTCTTCAATCATGCCGATTGCTTGCTGCCAACCGAATTGAGCTTCCTTAGGCATAATAATATCCATGCACCATTGCATTATTTTTGAAGATTCAGCAAGCTCGGGAAGTAATGAAAAAGCATTCGAATAACCTACTGCAGACCAAAAGTCATTTTTTAGAGAAACCTCATTAAATATACTTAACAAATATGATAGTGCGGATTCTCTCATTTCTTTTTCAGGTACCTCCAATCTGATCAACCATTTTAAAATCATCCCTGTCTTGAATTCAGTATAAATACCCGGACCCATATAAGGTGGATGAGGATACTTTACAATATCTTTTGGATCATCCCACATACCGTTACTATACTGTGAATTTTTAAGATAGCTTATAGTGTTTTTAAATAACTCACTTTCCCTTAATTTGAATTTGAATATATATCCTAAAGCAGCTATAGTTGTATTTGGGGTACTAAGCGGGCCGGGATATTCGATTTCCAGACCGTTTGACCAGCCACCATCTGAATTTTGATAACGCGATAATTCCTCTATAACCCTATGCCTTTCACTCCTGCCTGAGATACACTCCAAACAGGCATTCTGCAGAGTTGTTCCCTCTTCTGAAATGTATTTTTCAGCTTTATTAATAAGTAGCTTCATAAATTTGACCCCCGTATTATTATTTCTATACAAATAATAAGGTCTCCAGTTAATGGAGGGTCAAGTGTTAATTCAAAATAAATTTTGAATTCAGGTATCTGGTTTAACAGGTAGTATTATTTCGGTAATGTAGTTATTTTCAAAACTTGTACTTGATAAATCAATGATGTATTTTTCTGTTGATTGCCCGATAAATTGAAATTTATTTCTTTCAATCCACTCCAGTGCCTTTCGGTATGATTCAGTCATTGTATTATATGGACCTTTATGTAGCAATGTAACGGCTAAAAAGCCTCCGTAATATCTGACATTGGTAGAGCCGGTCAAATTACCAGTGACAGGTAAACATACTTCGACGTCGGCGTTGCTATAATCAAATTGAGTATAGTCATCATAGTAAATTGCCATATAAGGGCCAGCCCTGAATAAATTATGTCTATCCATTAAGGAATTTAGTTCGGCGTATCTCAAAACATAACTGCCAGGATTACTCTCACATCGGTATCGTGTAAAAAGTATAGAAGTTACCGGTATAGTCTTTAACTCTATTCCATACTCATTGCTAACCTCAGGTTTATTTTCTAATAAATATTCAGAAAAATCCTTGCCTATTTCCAAATACTTTATATCCAATTCTAATTTATTATACAGGTACTTAAGCTCTTGAATTTTTTTATGGGTAAGTGACAGTTTTTCTTCAAGCATTTTCTTTAGTAGAGATAAATCCTCACGCTTGATTAAAATACGTATATCATCAAGTGAAAAACCCGACGATCTAAAGTGTTTTATCACGTTTAAATCAATTATTTGCTTTTTGGTATAGTAGCGATAGTTATTTTGAGGATCTACGTATTCAGGGAGGAGTAGTCCGATATCATTATAATATCTTATTGTTTTTACAGGAATATTACAAATGGCTGATATCTGCCCTACAGAATAAAGTTCGTTAAATTTATCCATATAGCACCTTATAAATTTTAGCTTATATAGTTATAGTTTAAATATTAAGATAATTTTACCATTGATAGCCAGTGTGTTCAATCTTCAATAGTGTCTTTTCATGGATACCTAAATTAGTAGAAGTCATTCAGTTGTATTAAAGAAAATATACTTAGTCTATAAAATATTTAATCAGGATTAGATAGAGTATTTATTTGCTCCTGTGTAATTATTTAATTGACACATATATCATTATGATATATTATTTTATGTAATATTTTATTGTTTTCCTACTATTGCTTTAGCCATAGGCTTTTCAGAAATGATTTTAGAGAATGTGATACTTTATTAGGCATTTTCTAGGCAATAAAAAACTTTAAATTTGTACGCTTGCCAGATTTTCCTTAATACATCAATACGAAGAAATATTCAGTAGAAGGAAATAAAAATTATATTATAAGAGGTGTTTTAAATGCCAAAAGTAAATAAAACTAGGTATGCTATTCTCGGAGTACTAAGTATTGAACCCTGTTCAGGGTATGATATTAAGAAAAATTGTGATAAGGGAATTTCTTATTTTTGGAATGAGAATTTCGGACATATTTATCCCGTGCTTAAGAAGATGGAAAAGGATGGTGCCATAACAAGGAAGGTGGAACAAAATGACGGGCGGCCTCCAAGGAATGTATACTTTATTACTGACAAAGGAAGGGAAGAACTTACTAACTGGTTGATAAGCCCTACAACACATACTCCTCAACGATTAGAATTACTGCTTAAGCTCACTTTTGCGAAGATTATCCCTTCGGAAAAAATAATTAAAGAGCTTGAGCGTGTAAAGGAGAGTCATTGCAGAAATCTGGAAAAGTATCATCTGATTGAGCAGGAATACACAAATTCAAAAACTACCAGAGAAGACGACGGGTACCCATATTGGATTTCAACCATTCATTATGGTATATATGATGCTGAGTTCAGAATCAAATGGTGCGAAGAGACAATTGAACGTATAAGGTCTCACAACTTTAAAAAAGAAACTTGATGCGATAGACTGCAGTTACATACAACTGCAGAATAAACGTCAGTATAATAAAAAATTTTATCTATTATATATCATAACGATATATTAAATAAAGATATATATAATAGAATTAACAAGAGGGTTATACTAGGAGGTTATATGTCGAAAATATTATTTTTAAACGGTAATGCCCATGGACACATAAATCCTACCTTACCGGTTGTTGCCGAGTTGACAAGGCGGGGGGAGGAGGTTATTTATTTTTCAACAAAAGAGTTTAAACAAAAGATAGAAGCTACAGGGGCAACATTTATGGATTATGGAAGTAAGCTATATGATTTTTTTAAGGACTATAAACCTGTTGGCAGTCACCCTTTCTATTCACTTATCGATGTTTTGCTTGGGATGGATAGAGTTGTGGTTCCGCTGGTACTGGACAGGATACACGATGTTGAAATAGACAGTATTATACATGATTCCATGTTTGGTGCCGGAAATATACTAGCCAGAAAGTTAAATCTCCCCGCTATCTGCTCATGCACATCATTTGCAATGAATAAGCTGCCGTTACCGATAGATATGCTGGAACCGGGCTTTCACCCGCAGCTGGATCTTTTATATAATAAATTAAAGGAGGCCCAAACAGAATGGAGTATTGAAAAACTGGATATTATGGATGTATTCTTTAAAAAGGAAAAAATTAATTTAGTATATACTTCTAGAATGTTTCAGCCAGATGCTTGTAGTTTTGATGAAGCCTTTCATTTTGTAGGCCCTTCTATAGCGGACAGGAATGAAAAGCACGATTTTCCTTTTGAAGACTTAAATTATAGTACAACAGTTTATATCTCAATGGGAACCATCAACAATCAGTGTATGAGTTTTTATTCAAAATGTATGGAAGCATTTGGAGACCAGCAGTACAAAGTTGTTATGTCAGTAGGTAATAAGGTTGATATTGCGGCCTTTGGGAAAATACCAGGAAATGTAACTGTGAGAAATAATGTACCACAGCTGGAAGTTTTAAAAAGAACAGCGGTATTTATAAGTCATGGCGGTCTTAATAGCGTAAGTGAAGCTTTGTACTACGGAGTACCGGTCATAGCAGTACCTCAGGCAAATGACCAGCCTATGGTTGCAAGCCAGCTTGTAAAACTAGGTGCTGGTTTATGCCTGAAAATGAGTGAAGTTACCCCGCAAATTCTAAGGAATTCTGTTACCGAGTTATTGAAGAATAAATGTTATAGAAATAACTGTATTCAGTTAGGCAAATCCTTTATTCAAGCAGGTGGATATAAGACTGCAGCAGATATTATCTTACAATCATAACTTACCTACTTACATCTACCCCTGGATTATTTTCAAATAATTTACAAAGGTGTTTTTACTATTTTTAATATTTAATTAATATTTTTATGCTATAATATCTTTTGTATTGCTGAATTTGTAATTTGTAGTCAGAAGGATGTCAAATGGGAGATACGAGATTAAAAATTGGGATATGCGGAGGAACCTTTGATCCGATTCATACAGGGCACCTGGTTGTAGCTGAATTGGTCAGGAGTGAATTTAATCTTGACAGGGTGTTGTTCATTCCTTCGGGAATGCCTCCTCACAAGGATTTAAAAAATGTTTCTGCTCCAGTCCACAGATTAAATATGGTTAAGGCTGCAGTCAGCTCCAATAAAAACTTTGAGGCAGTATCAAATGAAGTTGATAGATCAGGCTATACTTATACTGTGGACACCCTTAAGGAATTGCATGTGCTTTATCCTTCAGGAGCAGAGTTTCACTATATTATTGGCGCTGATGTTGTTATGGATTTGCTGACTTGGAGAAACTGGCAAGAGGTTTTCACACTGACAAACTTTATTGCAGTAATGAGACCCGGTTTTTCGGATGCAGAATTCAGTAAGCGTTTAACAGAGCTTAAGCAGAATTATAGAATAAATATACAAAATTATGAGATTCCTCTTTTGGAGATTTCCTCTACCTCTATAAGGGAAAGAATCAAGGCCGGTAGGTCAGTTAAGTACCTTATACCTGAAGAGGTAGAAGAATATATTATGCAAAACAACCTTTATTTATAAAAAGGATACCAGTGTGAAAAAGTATTTGTAAGTCCCAGTGCTTTTTACTCGGAGATAAGTCAATACGTGTCTTTTCATAACATTTTGTGTATGCGCTATTCTCATTTATGGAGGTAGTATGAATATAGATCAGATGGACTTGCTTTTGAAACAGTCATTAAAACCGGGAAGATATTTACATTCAGTTAGGACTATGAAGGAAGCCATAACTCTTGCTGAACATTACGGTGAAGACAGTGATAAAGCGGCGGTAGCAGGGCTTTTGCATGATTGTGCCAAGAAACTGAAGGATGATGAAACCCTGGAATATTGCAGGGTTAATGGTATAAAACCCAGTGAAGTTGAAAAAAAACAGGTTTATTTGCTGCATGGAGAGGTTGGAGCTATAATTGCCAGAGAAAAGTATGGTGTAGAAGACGTAAGCATTCTCAATGCAATAAAACATCATTGTACCGGTTACTCAAACATGAGTATGCTGGATAAGATTATTTTTCTGGCGGATTATATAGAGCCGGGTAGAACTCACGGTGGGGTCTGTATCCCAAGAGAACTGGCCTATAAGGATTTAAGCAAAGCTTTAGTAAGTGCGTTGGACAATACAATTAAGTATGTTATTGAGCAGCAGGGCTTAATCCACCCGAATACTATTGAAGCGAGAAATAATATTTTAATGTTGATTTCTTAAACAGAAATGATATGGCAAGGGGTAAAAGATTAATAATATGAACAAATTTGTAAAGTTTACATTTTATGCAGTTGGAACCTTTTTACTGCTGTTTTCATCAATTATAGTAGGAGCTAATTTTGTAAGAGACTCAGGCGTATTTGACAAGGAGATTGTTGAAGTAAAAAAACAATCCCAACAATCAGCTGCTCAAAGCAGTACTCCCAAAAAGATAGTTGTGGACAGTAAGCCTGCTAAGAAGGAGCCAGCCAAGGAAACTGTGGCTGAATCAACAGTTAACAACGACAAATTGATAATTGAGGTAATTAATTGTACCGATAAAAGCGGTCTGGCAGAGGATACAAGAGGGATGCTCGAAGCAAAAGGCTATTCGGTAAGTGCAGGAACTAATTCTGATAAACAGGGTACTTCAAAGATTATTATAAGAAAAAAAGGTGTTAAAACTGATACAATAAAAAATGTACTGAGGATTTCTGTAGTTGAAGAACAACTTCAACCAGATTCAAGATATGATGTTACAATTATTCTGGGAAGTGATTTTAATCCGTAATTTTTACCACAAAAACATTTTAGTTTTAATAACAAAAAATATAGCTTAGGATGAGGTGCAAACATTTGGAATCAAAAAAATTGGTAGATAAGATAGTAGCATTGATGGAAGAAAAAAAAGCAAGAGACATAAGCATTATAGATATTCAGAATATAACCGAAATTGCCGACTATTTTGTTATTTGCAGCGGTACCTCCACTACACATATTAAATCAATAGCAGACGAACTGGATTTTAAATTGGGTGAAATGGGACTTATGGCGTATCACAAGGAAGGCTATGACAGTGCAAGATGGATACTTCTGGATTATGCCGATGTTGTTATCCATGTATTCCACCAGGAAGATAGAGGCTTTTACAATTTAGAAAGGCTTTGGTCAGATGGTGTAATGACTAATATAAGATAAAAAATGGTCATAGATGAGAATAATATAACAAGAAGTATTTTTAAGGTAGCTGTTCCCGCTGTTGTGGAACAGCTTCTAATTATGATTGTAGGGGTTGTATCACTGGCTTTTGTAGGTCACCTGAGTAATGAGGCGGTTGCGGCTGTTGGGTTTATAAATTCTTTATTTGGCTTTATACAAGTTTTTTTTGTAGCCTTGTCAACAGGCTGTACAGTTATTATTGCCAGGCTAATAGGTGAAGGTGACACCGAAAGTGCCAGGTCGGCAATAAAGCAATGTGTTGTAATTGGTTTGGCTGCTTCTTCAGTACTTGCAATTATTTTATTTGTTTTTGCCAAACCAATTATTTCAGTATTTTTCAGCGGAGCAGAAAAATCAGTTATAAATATGGCTGCTGGTTATTTCAAAATAACTTTAATAACACTGCCGCTAATGTTCTCCAATATAATAATAAGTGGATCCTTAAGGGGGGCGGGAGACACAAAAACTCCAATGCTGATTGCAAATGTGGTAAATATATTGAACATTGCTCTCAGTTATGTTTTAATATATGGGGTTAGTATTGGTAATTTGAAAATTGAAAAAATGGGTATAACGGGTGCTGCCATAGCAGTATGTATTTCCAGAGGTGTGGGCGGTATTTTAAGTCTGGCCGTTGTTCTGAGCAAATCGGTATCACTGTCCTTCAGCCTTAAAGGAAAGCTGGTATTTGATTATCAGCTGCTTAAGCGAATACTTCATGTAGGCATTCCAGCATCAATGGAACAGCTTATTATGCAGGGAGGCTTTCTATTACTTCAGATTGTAATTTCTCGAATGGGAACTGATGCATCCACGGTTTATCAGATAGTAATGTCTATAAACTCCATATGCTTTGTACCAATATTCGGCTTTGGAATTTCAGCAACTACTATGGTCGGCCAGAGTTTAGGTGCTAAAAGAATTGACCTTGCCAAAAAGGCGGGCTGGAAAACAATAAAGATTTGTCTTATGATAACTGTGATTTTATCAAGTCTTTTGTTTATTTTTTCAGGAATGCTGGTAAAGATTTATACAAAAGACCCTGCTATAATGGCTATCGGAACAGGAGCTATAAAAATATTTACCTTTTCGCAGCCCTTTGTATCAATTGTGACTGTTGTGTCCAATGCATTAAGAGGTGCGGGAGATATTTTTTATGTGATGATAACAAGCTTTGTAGGCATATGGTGCTTAAGGGTGTTTATAACATTTATTTTAGGGTTACAGTTAGGAGTAGGTATAAATGCTGCCTGGATTGCTCTGGTGTCTGATTACGCTATCAGGTCAGGAATGTATCTGATGAGATTTAAGCGGGGCAAATGGGCAAACATTACAATATAAAGGTACTTAAGGAGTATGAAAGTTTAGTTTACTTAACAAGAATAAATTAATATTTTTTATAATATATAACAATAAATGGAGGTAAATGGTAGAGCAAGTATTCAGCTCATTCCAAGAAGTTAAATGATTAGTGCAAATGGTGTTTCCCTCAGATTCGGGGGACGAGCTTTATTTGAAAATGTAAATATCAAGTTTACAAAAGGAAATTGCTACGGCTTGATCGGGGCAAACGGCTCTGGTAAATCAACTTTTTTAAAGATACTTTCGGGTGAAATAGAGCCCAGTAAGGGAGATGTAACAATCACACCGGGAGAAAGACTGGCTGTACTCAAGCAGAACCACTATGAATACGACGAGTATGAGGTACTTAAAACTGTTATGATGGGTCACAAAAGACTCATTGAAATTATGGAAGAGAAGGAAAAGCTTTACGCTAAGTCAGATTTTACAGAGGAAGAAGGCATAAGGCTTTCCGAGCTTGAAGGAGAATTTGCAGAGTTAAACGGATGGGAAGCAGAGTCGGATGCAGCTATCCTTTTGAATGGTCTTAATATTGGGGAAGAATACCATTATAAGTTAATGAAGGATCTGGACGGTAATGAAAAGGTAAGAGTCTTACTGGCGCAGGCCCTTTTCGGAAACCCTGACATCCTTCTCATGGACGAACCTACCAACCACCTTGATGTGGCTTCCATAACCTGGCTGGAGAACTTCCTTGCAAACTTTGAAAACATTGTTATTGTCGTGTCCCATGACAGACACTTTTTAAATCAGGTCTGTACTCAGATAGCTGATATTGATTTTGGAAAAATACAATTGTACTTCGGTAACTATGATTTCTGGTATCAATCAAGCCAGTTGGCACTTCAGCAGATGAAGGATGCAAATAAAAAGACCGAAGCAAGAATGAAGGAATTACAGGAATTTATTCAGCGCTTTAGTGCAAATGCTTCAAAATCCAAACAGGCAACCTCGCGTAAAAAACTGTTGGATAAATTAACACTGGAGGATATAAAGCCTTCATCGCGAAAGTATCCTTTTGTGGATTTCAAGCCCGAAAGAGAAGCTGGAAACGACCTGCTTATGATAAATGGGATATCAAAGGAAATTGAAGGAGAACAGCTTTTTAGTGATTTAAGTATTATTGTAAACAAAGGTGATAAGATAGCCTTTGTAGGTACTTACGGAAATGCAAAAACAACTTTATTTAAAATACTGATGGGTGAATTGGAGCCTGACAGCGGAGACTATAAGTGGGGAGTAACCACTTCTCAATCCTATTTTCCAAGAGACAATTCGGAATTCTTTGATGGGGTTGATTTATCTCTCGTTGACTGGTTGAGACAATATTCCAAGGACCAGACAGAAACCTTCCTCAGAGGCTGGCTTGGAAGAATGCTGTTTTCCGGTGAAGAAGCTCTGAAAAAGGCATCTGTTCTCTCGGGAGGAGAAAAAGTGCGCTGCATGCTGTCCAAGATGATGCTTTCCGGGGCCAATGTTCTTATACTTGATGAACCTACAAACCATCTTGACCTGGAGTCCATTACAGCTTTGAACAATGGTCTTATCAATTACAAGGGAACAATACTGTTTACGTCACATGACCATGAGTTTGTTCAGACTATTGCGAACAGAATAATAGAAATAACTCCAAAGGGTATTATCGACAGACAAATGACCTATGATGAATACCTCGAAAATGAAGAGTTACAGGCGCTGAGAAAAGAAATGTGGTCATAGTGAGAAATTGTAATATTAATAATTTGTGTTAATAAAAAAGGAAGTACTGCTGACTGCAATCAGCAATACTTCCTTTTATTTAACTTATTTATTAACAATCTTCGTTACTGTTCGGTAGCATCATAATTGAAAACATTAACCAATATTCTCAACATATCTTTTGATTTTTTTGGTAGTAGTCTTTGCAAACTCGTCTTCTCGGATAGTGAAATGCTTAATGCGCTTATACAAAGGCATTAGCTTATTTATTTCTTTAATTTCCGACTGAATTAATTTGTGGACTTCATCCTTGGATATAATATTTAAATTAAGTTTTTCTTTTATTTCATCAATATCCACCACAATCTGGGCATTAACCTCTGTCTCACCGGATTCTTCATAGAAGCGGCCCCAAACGAGACTCTCTTTAACATACGGGCATTTTGCAAGATATGCTTCAACCTCTTCAGGGAAAATGTTTTTACCATTTTTAGTAACAATAACATTTTTCTTTCTTCCTGTAATAAAAACATATCCTTCTTCATCAATGTAACCCAGGTCACCGGTATAAAGGCGTCCGTTTTTCAGTACCTTGCTTGTAGCGGCTGGATTTTCGTAATAGCCCAGCATCACGTTATCTCCTGTTATTACGAATTCTCCTATACCATCGTCTCCAATGTTTTCAACCTCAATGTTGACTCCCGATAGAGCTTTTCCGGCTGAATCATGTCTAAAGCCTCTATCATTGTTAACAGCAACAATAGGAGAACATTCGGTAAGTCCATAGCCTTGAACAATACGTATACCCATTGCACATAAATCGTTCGATACATCAGGATTTACTGCCGCGGCACCGGAGATAACCAATCTGACTCTTCCTCCGAATACATTATGAATCTGCTTGAAAATCTTTTTGCGTATATCAATTTTTAAGAAATAGTAAAGGAAATTACTTATTTCCAAAGCAACATTCAGTTTAATTTTGCTTAAGAAACTCTTCGATGCTTGCTTAATAATTTTCTTATGCATATTTTCAAGAATAAGAGGTACCAGCATCAATATGGTAGGTTTGGTTTCCTGTAAATTCTGAACAATATACTTTAATCCCTCATTAAAAGAGAAGCAGCAGCCGTTGTACATCATTACGAGGAAGTTGGCAGTACATTCATAAGTGTGGTGCAGAGGCAAAATGGAAAGTGAACTGTCGGTTTCATCAAGATATAACATGGAACATACAGCTCTAACGTCAGATATTATGTTTTTACTTGAAAGCATAACTCCCTTTGCCAAATCGGTAGTTCCTGAGGTAAATATTAAAGCAACCATTTTATTTTCATCTATCACAGCATCCAAATAACGGCTGTCGCCATTTGATATCAAGGATTTTCCTTTCTCGACAAGCCCCTGCAATGACAGAAAATTATCATTGTCATCAGCTTCCAGATCCATATCAATAAAAAAATCGATATTTGCAGTTTCAGAAAGTTTAACCATGTCA
This sequence comes from Bacillota bacterium, assembly GCA_023431385.1. Lineage (GTDB taxonomy): Bacteria > Bacillota > Clostridia > Acetivibrionales > DSM-1351 > Ruminiclostridium. The sequence goes on from JAEYWA010000256.1 coordinate 17,495, forward strand.
CCCCTGAACTTTGAGGAAAAAACAATTGCACTTACTCCTGCCCTGGAAATGAGATTTTCGATTTCATGGAAGGGAAGTTCCCTGTCCAACGGAACCACTACACCCACTCCGCCTGTTATAGTAAGATAGGTTGTACACCATTCTGCCCTGTTTTGAGAAAGAATAGCTATTTTTTTATCCTTTAATCCCAGATCTATTAAAGCTGTTCCCAAAGCATCAATTTCAGTTTTTAATTCACTATATGTTTTTCCGTAATATTCCCCATTTTTGCCTTTGATTAAAAATGCGTTTCTTGATCCATATAAGTTTGCACTCTGAATCATCATATCTTTGAGATCATTGATTTTCCTTGTTTGGTAAA
>JAEYWA010000067.1 GCA_023431385.1 Bacillota bacterium
TAGTTTTAATTCTTATTATGGTTCTGCTTCAGGATATGCCGGGAATGCTGACAATTTCACTGTGCTTGCTTGGAACCAACCTTGCATCAAGCGCTCTGCTGGCTTTCCTCAGCAGGGGGGTGTTTGAAAAGAGCGAAATAATGGCATAGCTGTGCTGAAAGATTAAATATATATCAGTATAGTCATTAAATTCAGTATAGTAATAATATATGGAGGGGAAAATGGATAACTTAATTTATGAAAAAGCACTTGCTCTTGTAGACCGCAGCTTCACTGGTATTCTAGGTACAGTAGAAAAAGAGGGGCTGCCTCAGCAAAAGGCAATGATAAAAACTGAAGCCAAGGGAATTAAGGAATTTTGGTTTTGTTCCAACACCTCATCAAAAAGGGTACGGCAAATAATGGATAATCCCAGAGCCAGCCTCTATTTCTATGATGAAAAAACCTTTGAGGGCTTAATGCTAACAGGCTTGGCGGAGGTTTCCTATGATGATGACAAAAGGAAAAGCTTCTGGCATGAGGAGATGAAGATGTATTACCCTTTGGGTTACCATGATCCGGATTTTGCGCTGGTTAAGTTTACAGCCCTTAAAGGTAATTATTATCATGGTTTGAAAAACTACGATTTTGATATTCAGGAGCCATAAATTATTTTTCTTTACATATCTCTTTATGTTTCTTTATGTTTGACATATGGAAAAATGTATTATAGAATATCAGTGAAAATGAGATCAGGAAGGTCTCCGGATAAAAATCTATTACTCAGTAAACCCAACTATAAACAATTTTAACTTTTAACTTAAATAGACCCATGAAGGGCTGGCAATATACCCTTTTGGGTCTATTATTATTATGGAACAGAAATGTTAAACATTTTGTTCAGTAAAGGAGAGAATTTCTATGCATATGGGAGACGTTCTGATATCACCGGAGGTTGGAGGCACAATGCTGGCAGCAGCGGTTGGGGTATCAGCATATTCAATTAAAAAAGTAAAGGAAATGGACGAAAGAAAGCTTCCCTTAATGGGTGTTATGGCTGCTTTTGTATTTGCAGCCCAAATGATTAATTTTACAATCCCGGGCACCGGTTCCAGCGGACATCTGGGAGGCGGATTGCTGCTGGCTATACTCCTGGGTCCTTATGCCGGCTTTTTATCCATGGCTGCTATACTGCTGATTCAAGCAATGTTTTTTGCAGACGGAGGCTATCTGGCTTTTGGCTGTAATCTGATAAATATGGGTGTTTATGCATGCTTTGTTGCATACCCGCTGATATATAAATTGATAACCAGAACTAAAATGTCAAGAACAAGAATTACAATCGGAAGTATAGCTGCCAGCGTGGTAGCCCTGCAATTGGGTGCCTTCAGCGTTGTTTTGCAAACCACACTTTCTGGAAAAACCGAGCTGCCTTTTACTGAGTTTGTGGTGGCAATGCAGGGGATTCATCTTGCAATAGGTCTGGTTGAAGGTATTGTAACTGCCGCCGTTGTGTCCTTTGTGTGGAAAGTAAGACCTGATATAATAGATAATGACGAGCGTGGTAGTAGGAAGAACTACAAAAAAATAATTATTGGTTTCCTTGTGGCGGCACTGGCGTTGGGTGGTCTGGTATCACTGTTCGCGTCTGCAAATCCGGATGGCTTGGAGTGGTCAATTGCGAAAGTGACTGGTGAGGAACTGAAAGGGGATTCACGGGTTCACGAAGCATTGGAAAATGTTCAGGAAAAAACAGCTGTGCTGCCCGATTACAGCTTTAAAAGTTCCTCGGAAACAGAGGGCGGTACGGCAGGAACAGTGGTCTCAGGTATAGTCGGCTCAGCAGTAACTGTGGGTATAATTGTTGCTATAGGTTTTGTGATAAAGTTTTTTAAGAGGAAAAGCCACCGACAAACTAATTGATAAACTGAGGGAGTTTCAGGGAGGTATAAATGGCAGACATAATAGGCTCGGTACTGGAAGTAAAGCATATTGACGAGCTTTCCAAACATAAGAACCCGATCAATAATATTCACCCGCTGTTCAAGCTTATAGTAACATTGGCCTATATATGCATACTTGCTTCCTTCAGCAGGTATGAGGTTGTTGGACTGCTGCCGTTTATTCTGTACCCGGTGATAGTGATACTGGTATGCGATATTCCATTAGGGAAAATCTTTAAAAGAGTACTGTTTATAGAGCCGTTTATTGTTGTTACTGGCATACTGAACCCTGTTTTTGACAGGAGTGTGGCTGAAATAGGGGGCTTGTCCTTTTCCGGAGGGTGGTTGACTTTTATTTCATTGTTAATCAGAAGCACCCTTATGGTTACCGCGGGTTTTTTATTGATTGCAACCACAGGCATCGATGATATTGCCAGAACTTTGAGTCTGCTCAGAGTACCCTCTGTTTTTGTCCTGTTATTTTTGTTGACCTACAGATACATTTTTGTGCTTATGGATGAGGCAGGAAGACTCTTAAAGGCCTATCACATGAGAGCTCCCGGTCAGTCCGGTGTAAAAATAAAGGTGTGGGGTTCAATGGTAGGGCAGCTGCTGATAAGGACTTTTAACCGGGCACAGACAATATACCAATCGATGGTTTTAAAAGGCTACAACGGGAAATATAGTTTTTTGAGCAGCAGACTAGTAAAGCCCGGAGATATTATATATTGTGCAGTATGGCTGACATTCCTGTCAGCTGCAAGAGTATTTAACATACCATTATTGATTTCAGGTTTTGTTAGCAGGCTTTAATTTGGTACCTCATTCACATTTTTATTGAACCAGCTTATTTAGATATTTATTGTCAATTATATATATTATGTAGGAGCTTATAACCGTTGAAACACATATCAGGAGAAATTCCGAAGTATTGCCCAGACTCATAGAAAACTGTTTTGGTAAGGCCTCTGCCATAACGAGTATAAATAACGGATGAGAGTAATACATAAAATTTGCACTTGTTTTACAAAAGCGGGCGGTCGTATCAAATTGAGGCAGCGGATATCTCAGGCATAGAGTTAAGACAAGTAACAGTAAAGGATATAGGAAAACTGTTGTAATAATGTTGGCTTGAAGCCCTAATGCCCTTCCTATGAATATTTCTATAAGAAAAAGCCCGGTAATAATTCCGGTTGAGAGTAATAATGTTTTATTTTTAACGTTCCCCAATTTCTTGTAAGCATGGATCAATATATATCCAAGCATAAAGAAGGGTAGTCCCATAAACAGGTAGCGTCTCACCGTCTCAAGCTGCTGCGAATGATACAGGTTGTTAATGAGAGGTATTTTTGATCCGACTTTATAGTAATATGCTCCTACAAGGCAGCCTCCACCGTATAAAAGGAACGACAATATACTTAAGCATACCAGATGCCTGCGCAGAACAGTAACCAAAATAACACAGGATATCAGTACCGGAAAAAACCATAGCTGATAGTGTGAGCCCGTAATAAGGAAATCAAAAAAACAACTTTTCAAAAACCCGGTAAGGGAGCTGTTACTGCTCATTACCTGAGTAAAATCCACAAGATAATATATAAGACTCCAAAGGATGTAGATGGTCAGTAATCTCTTTATGTACTTTACAAAGACTTTCTTTCCCTGAATCAGCCCACTTATGTAAAAATAACCTGACACGGCAAAAAAGAAAGGTACTCCCAGTCTCGGAAATACATAGGTTGCAATATACCCTGTAAGATTTTCATATTCCGACAAAGGCTGAGTATGGATAGCGACAACCATAATAGCACATATTAACCTTAAAATATCAATAGAGTTTATTTTCGTAAAATTCTTCTGGTTTTCGGCAGTACTGATGTTTTCAGCCCTTTTTTGCAAAACAGGACTGTTACTACTCATATATAATGATCATCCAATCTTAATTAATTTTCCCAAATTAATACGTTAAGTAAATTCAAATATTCAAATAACGACTGATATACTCTGGGTTTACCCGGTTTAGTATAGCATATTGCAAGGTGGGTTTCTACAAATTTTTACATACGAGTATTTATAATTTTATTCATATAGGACTGGACTGACACAATATTTTGAGTTAGTATAAATTCAGTTAGTTTTATATTTCTTTATAAAATGAATTGTTTTAAGGACAATTAGAAAATTGTTATGAATTGATATTGAGCTAGACGTTGTTTGAAAGGAAGAAAATGAGTCATCATAAAGTTGAACTAAAGGATGTAAGTTTTTCATATGCGGATGGGCATCAGGCATTGGACAATGTCTCCTTCCTTCTGGGACACGGTGAGGCGGTAGGGATTGTTGGTGCAAATGGTGCCGGCAAATCCACGCTTTTGTCTATATTAACCGGAATACAATTTCCTCAGAAGGGTATTGTCAGGATTGGCGATTTGCCAGTCAATAAAAAAACACTGTCTGAAGTCAGAAGAAGTGTCGGATTGGTTTTTCAGGAACCTGACGACCAGCTTTTTATGACCTCCGTTTATGATGATATTGCCTTTGGCCCACGGAATTACAAGCTGGATGAGGAAGAGGTCAGGTTGAGGGTTATGGAAGCCCTAGAAGAGGTGGGGATAACTCATTTGAAAGATAGGCCGCCCTATAAATTATCCGGAGGAGAAAAGAGATTGACAGCAATTGCCGCGGTGATTTCAATGAAGCCTGACATATTGATTATGGATGAACCGACTGCGTCTCTTGACCCAAAAGCCAGGAGAAAAATTATGAAGATATTGAAAGGCTTCAACCATACAAAAATTATTACAAGTCACGACCTTGACATGATAATGGATATGTGTTCGAGGACTATCGTGCTTAAAAAAGGCAAAGTAGCAGCTGACGGACCTACGATAGACATATTGAAAAATGAAAGTCTAATGGAGGAATGCGGTCTTGAGATTCCACTGGCCCTTCAGAATTGTCCTGTTTGCCGTTCAGATAAAAAAATTAAGGATGGGTAAAAGATGAGAATCGCAGTTATTGACGGTCAGGGCGGAGGAATAGGCAGACTTATTGTTGAAAAACTACGGGCCGCTTTTGGTAATGAAATAAGTATATTAGCTCTGGGAACAAACGCTCTGGCAGTATCGTTAATGCTGAAGGCAGGTGCCAATGAAGGGGCATCAGGTGAGAATGCCATTGTTTATAATTGTTCCAGGGTTGACATTATTATAGGCTCAATTGGTATTATATGCGCCAATTCCATGCTTGGAGAGCTAACACCGGCCATGGCCAAAGCTGTTTCGGAGAGCGATGCCTCAAAGGTACTGATACCTCTTAACCGGTGCAATATTTTAGTAGCAGGAACAAAAGACGAACCACTTCCCCATTACATTGATGATGCTATGGAACTGATTGGGGAGTTGCTGGGGCGTAAACAGCGGGATATTTAAGGAACTATACCACTACATGTCTTTTCATTACTATTTGTGTACGCGCCATGCGCGTAGATGGGAGATAATATGTGTGAAGCAAATGTATACCTTGTTGATGAAACTGGAAATGAAGAGCTTATATTAGACTCGGTTGATAAAGTAATACCCGGTGATGATGGAATAACGCTTGAAAATATATATTACGAGAGAAAAACAATAAGAGCAAGAATAAAACTTATGGAACTGGTGGAACATAGGATAATTCTGGAGAGTTTAGACTAACTAATGCACAGGACAGTGATGAATTTGTATTTTTATTTATTTAAATTGTTATACTTTTTGGCGGGAGCATTGGTTAATACTCTTCCGAAAATCTCATTATACTTATATGACAGGTCAATAAATATCTATTTAAAAAAGGGTCTGAATTTTGATTTTATTGAAATTCTTCTGGATGTAGCAATAAATCTGGACATATTGGGAATGAAAGAAGAAGCTATTCAATCCTACAAGAAGGTAATTGAAATAAATCAATATGAGGCTATGGCGTATTACGGACTGGCCATTATTTATGATGACAACAGGGAATTTAAAAAGGCCATTGAATTATACAAAAAGGCTATAGAACTTGACCCCAAATATTCCAAAGCTTATTTTTTCATGGCAAATGCATATGATGAAAATGGACAGAAGCAGGAGGCGGCAGAATATTATGAAAAAGCAGCCGAACTTGAGCCTACCCATTTTTGGGCCTTTAATAATCTTGCTGCTGTTTATGAGGAGCTAGGACAATATGACAGGGCATTATTGGCTATCAGAAAAGGCCTGGAACTGGAACCTGAGCACTTTAAGGCATTATTTAATGCCGGTGTCATAATGAATAAACTGGGATACCCCAGAAAGGCCATAGAGTATTACCACCAATCTCTACACAGAAATCCTAAATATTCTTACACATATTTGAATTTATCGCTTATATATGTTGAGGAGAAGAATTATCTCAAAGCTGTTGAGGTAATATCAAAAGGGATTGAGGATATACCTGACGCATCTTTTCTTTATTATAACCGGGCTTGTTTTTATGTTTATCTTGAAAAATATGAGTCGGCACTTAAGGATCTTATTCGTGCTGCCGACATAAGCCGAGAATTGGAGGAGTATATGCGGAACGACAGGGAATTAGACCCTCTTCGAAATATGAATTTATACAAGGTCAGGTTTGAAAATTCATAAGCTTCTGATTCCAGAAAATATATTCCTAACTTATAATTGCATAATGACTATATTGTTAATTGCATTGTCAACTTAATTGTTAACTTAAAGTTGACTATTAAGTTGACAATTAACTGCCATTGGTTTACAATACCAAATATACATACATATTTAGGAGGCAAACCAATGAAACCGAAACACATAATATTTGCTGGCTTATTTGCTGCTCTTACAGCTATAGGTGCCTATATCAGGATTCCCTTACCCTACGTTCCGCTGACACTTCAGGTATTTTTCTGCCTTCTTTCAGGTATTTTACTTGGCGCAAGAATAGGCATGATTTCTCAGATAGTCTATATTGCTGTAGGACTTGTGGGGGTGCCGGTTTTTACCAGTGGAGGAGGGCCTGGATATGTACTTAATCCTACCTTTGGATATCTTGCAGGTCTGATCCTCTGTGCCCTTGTTATCGGAAAACTTTCCGAAGGCTTAACAAAGCTCACAATTACCAGATTGTTTTTAATAAATATGGTAGGAGTACTCATAATTTATGCAATTGGAGTACCATACCTGTATCTGATAAAGAATCTTTATCTCGGAGCGGAAACTCCGCTGTCAAAAGTACTTTACGGAGGGTTTCTCTTAACTATTCCGGGAGATATAATTAAAAGCTATCTCGCAGCACTTATAGGGGTGAAACTTATTCCTGTTGTCAGAAATCTTTTGGACAGGAGGTCTTAAACCCATCCAAAATTACGTTTATATTTGATAAATATTTGGTATAATAAGAAACGTGCAGTTCACACTTATTCAACGAGGACGATATTATGCCGAATAATACATACACTAATAATAATTTATTAGCACCTGATCAAATAGCAGAACAGACCGTTCAGAACGGATATAAGAAAGCGAACACCAAAATTTCAAGACTTTTTGTACTTGGTATTCTAGCAGGAGCATTCATTGCTTTTGCGTCGGAAGGATCAAATGCTGCAATCTATAATATTCCATGGGCCGGAGTCGGAAAGGCTCTGGCAGGTGCTATTTTTACAACAGGGCTGATGCTGGTTATAGTGGCAGGCAGTGAGCTTTTTACAGGAAATACCCTGATGGTGGCAGCACTTGCTCAAAAAAAAATAACTTTAAGAGGAATGCTGAAAAACTGGGTTACAGTTTATGCCGGTAATTTTGTAGGAGCTCTGCTCATAGCCTGGCTTATTTGCCTTTCCGGTCAGCTTGATTTTACTAATGGCCTTTTGGGCGGGTTTACAATAAAAACAGCCGCCTATAAGGTATCTCTTGGTTTTCTCAAAGCCTTCGTTATGGGTATCCTTTGTAACTGGCTTGTTTCTCTTGCTGTGTGGATGGCTTATGGTGCAAAGGATATGACAGGACGACTGCTAGCTATCTTTTTCCCTATATGGCTGTTTATAACCTCAGGCTTTGAACACTGTGTTGCAAATATGTACTATATTCCAGCGGGAATACTTGCGAAGAGCAATCCGGAATGGGTAAAGCAGGCAATTTCACTTGGCGCAACCGCTGATAAGATTAATCACCTTACTTGGGGCAATTTTTTTACTCATAACCTTATTCCCGTTACACTTGGAAATATTGTGGGGGGAGTAGTTTTTACCGGAATGGCCTATTGGTTTGTGTATCTGTTCAGGAAGGACTCAAAGCCGGTTATTTAATTGGTATATAAATATCAACTTCACAATAGTCATCGGTGGTGAAGTTCTCATCAAACCTTTCAAAATGGTAGGGGGCACTCTGAGAATACCCTGATTTGGGTAGCCAGTCAGAATAAATGTAAAAAAGAGTGAAATGTAAATTTGCTATATTAGTCTGTTTGGCATGGTGTAACCCGATATACTTAAAGATGGCATATTTATTAGTAGGTATTTTGTGGATTACCATATCCTTCGGTAAAGCTCGTGTGTCTGATACTTGAACAGAGGGAATATAATAGTAGTACCCGGCTTCATCGGTACTGTACTCAACCAACCCAATGTAAATATGGGGTTGAATAATATTTCTTATTTCATCTTTTCTATTAAAATAAAAATCATTTCCTTTATTATTAGATTCATAAAATTTCATGTCATAATCAGCATCTATTTTATATTTAATCCCTGCTGTTAAAAACGCCGGTTTAATAACTATATCTGGAGTCAAAATATAAGCATTTTCTCCAATTGCTTTTATATATTGAAGATTTATTTTATCAGTTATATTTATTATGGGCTTCTGTCTTCTAAATCTGTCGGGGCTTATGGCAAATGCTTTCTCAAAGGCCCGTATATATGATTGCTCATAATTGAAGCCATATTCCGCAGCGATATCAGCTATCTTTAAATCGGTATTTAATAGTTCATAAATACTGCTGGAAAGTTTTCTTTTCTTAACATAGTTCATGAGAGTAGTCTTGGAAATTTGATGGAATAGCCTGTTAAGATAATACTTTGATAAGCTGACATGTAGGGATATATCTTCGAGTGTAATGGTTTTCTTCATATTCTTCTCAATGTATTCTATAGATTTAACAATATAATCTAATGAATCTCGCTCCATAACACCCCACCTATACAGCATGTTACCAATTATTATATTCTTTTTTCGTGTAAAAGTATAGCAAAAAATGTTAATTAAGGTAGCTCTAGGGATAATATAATTTTAATAGGTAGGTAACAATTGTAGGAGGTGAGACGTTGTTTGATTTTGTTATCGAATTGGGCTTTGACATATCTGGAATACTAATTCAGATTATTTTTAGTTCAATTATATCTTTATTTTTATATTGCTTGTTAAAGAACAAACTAATAGCAACCGCTAATTGGCGGGTGGATATTATAGCGATACTTACAGCAGCCGTTTTAGGCATGTTGTTACCATTTAATACCTATGGAATGCTGCCGATAGTCTTCGTTTTACTTCAACTTGGATTTAAGTACTATCAAGTTATACCGATTTTATTATCTAATTTTATTTTTAATATGTCTGTTCCCTATAATGATCCCACGTTTGTATTCAGGACAGGATATAAAAGAATTATGTTAGCTTTATTTATTGGAATTATTGTGGGATTTATACTTAAGAGAATAAGAAAAACTGAGTCGGTTTTTAGAATAAATAAAGAGTCGGAGATAATAGATAAACCTATTGGAATAACTAGTGTTCTGAAACTCATTCATCAAAATATTAACTTTATGGGAATTTATATGATACTTGGGGTTCTGTTGAACAGAATATTCAATGATCATGTAATTTATACTTTAACGAGTCAGGTTGGCAGTAATTCGCATACGGCATTTATACCACGTTATATGTCAAAATTTAACGTGGTCAGTCCTGGGTTTCTCTTGGCCCTATGTATTGTTTTTGCATTATTGAACATATCAAATCTTTCAGCAATGCTATTGGTATTTAAACCTAAGGGGTTTGTTTTATTCGTAGGTTATTACCTGTTATGGGCCATGTTTCTAGCATTAAATATGTTTATTAGATAAATTAAAGATAAATATTTGGAGGTAAAAAATGAAAAATCCTAAAAGCATTATTATTTACGGAATCATAATTTTACTGTGCATCGCTGCCTTTGGAGGGTACATTGTAACCCGTTTGAGTAACGAAAAGGACAAAACACAAGCTGTCCAAGCTGTTCAAACGATTAAAGCTGCAGAGCCACCAACTGTAATATCAGAAGTAACTGGTGCCGGGGCTGGAGCAAGTACTGTTTCAAATGGCGACATTAAAAGCAAAAATGAAGAAGAAAAACAAAAGCATATACAACAGGTCATGAATAGGGAAAACGAGGAGCTTGATCCCAATCCTAGTGTTGGAGTAGGTAAAGGTGAGGATTTTGCCAAAGCAACTTTAGATGCTGTAAAAAATGCAGGGGGATTGCAAAATATAATAAAAAAAGGTGACGTGGTTCTTATAAAGCCAAACCTCTGTGTACAGACTGAAAATTTCGGATCCCCCATGACTACTGATTACCGAGTGGTTCAGGAGGTTGTGAAAATTGCAGGTGAATGCGGAGCATCAAAGATTATAATAGCTGAAGGTAATTTTGCTTCAAATGCATTTGAAAATTTAGAAAACAAATATACTACCATTAAAGGAGCAGAATTATATAATTTTAATGATTGTAAAGAAAAAGACTGTTATGAGCTGACGCCTAAAAAAAGTCTTGTAGGTAAAGCTATTTTTGTACCAAAGGTTTTTATGGATGCTGATGTTGTAATAAATGTTGCCAAGTTGAAAACACACTTTCTTACGAACGTGTCGCTAGGTCTTAAAAACTGTATTGGTATCCCATCCTATAAGATTTATGGTGGCAGTTCAAGTAAAGATGGGCTTCATTCATTGGGGTTGGAAGAAGTTATCCTTGACTTGAACAAGATTAGAAAGCCCGAGTTCACTATCATTGATGGTATAATCGGAGGGGAAGGTTTTGGTCCTTATGCAAATACTCCCGTAAAATCAAATGTTGTTTTTGCAGGAAAGGACACGGTTGCGGTGGATACTGTAGCTCTAAATTTCATGGGATTTGACCTTGAGAGTGTAACGCATGTGAAAAGAGCAGCTGACGAAAAACTGGGAATAGCTGACCTTAACAAAATAAAGGTTAATGGGGCTGACCTGAAGAGTGACAGTATGAAATTTAGTCCTGCTGTTGAATACTAAGCCATGTTTACATATATTGGATATGAATTGGATGGTTTATTAAGCTTGATAGTAATACAGTTCCGACAGATATTTCCTTACTGGATATTGGGTGTAATAGCTGGATCAATTCTTTCAGTATATGCTTTGGATAAAATAGAGAAGGTTATAGGAAACCTTTCAAAAGATCGTTACAGCTTGTTGAACATCATCCTTGCAGCTTTACTTGGAGTGGCATCACCCATTTGTATGTATGGAACAGTTCCTCTGATTGTGTCGCTTGGAAAAAGGGGTCTTCCCCAGTATATTCTTGCAGCTTTTATGATTAGTTCAATATTATTAAACCCAAATCTTCTGATGATGAGCTTCTCTCTTGGGATGCCAATCGCCTTGTTCAGGCTGTTTTCGGCTGTAGCTGCAGGAGTTATTGCAGGGATTGTGGTGAAAATTATCTTTAGGAGAGAAAGCCTGTTTAAGTTTGCTGAAAATGATAACGGCGAATTAACCACCAGAAAGAGGAAAAAGTTCCTGATGGATATAAATAAATCTATCACAATTACCGCTCCATACCTACTTGCAGGGATATTATTTACAGCTATATTTGACAGGTACTTCCCAAAGGGATACATTGTTGCTGCCTTTGGAGAGAACAGGGGATTGGGTGTCCTGTTTGCAGCCTCCATGGGAGTACCTATATATGCTTGCGGAGGAGGCTCTATCCCGCTTTTGAAGCTATGGCTGCAGGAGGGCATGACGGCTGGTTCTGCCATAGCCTTCATGCTTTCTGGTGCGGCGACGAAGTTTACAAACCTGGGTGCAGTAAAGATTATTCTGGGGGCGGGAAATTTCATTTTATATATTGTTTTTAATATATTATTTAGTATTTGCGCGGGTTTACTGGCAAACGCGATTTTATGATATATCATCAATGAAAAGCCTCCCTTCTCAATAGGTGACGAGATAGGGCGAGAAAAGCAAGTTATATCACTAGGGGGCGATACGGATGAGTAAAGTGTCAATAACAAATTGTTCAAGTTACGAATTTGATGTTGTGAAAAATTCAATTAGAAGTTCACTGGAGCTTCTAGGGGGAATATCAGACTTTATCAGCGCTGGTGATAAAGTCCTGTTGAAGGTTAATCTTTTAATGAAAAGAAAACCCGAAAAGGTAACTACAACACATCCTGCAATTGTTCAGGCTGTAGCCGAACTGGTGCTTGAAGCGGGAGGTAAACCCATTATCGGAGACAGTCCCGGAGGGTATCACTTTTATAACAAAGGAACGCTGGAAGAGGTTTATGAAACCTGCGGCATGAAAGAAGCTGCGAAAAAAAGCGGAGCTGAGCTGAATTATGACACTGAGGTAGTTGATATACCCTATCCTGATGGAAAGATTATGAAAAGTATTAAAACAATTAAGCCCGTTCTTGAGGCGGATAAGATTATAAGCATTCCAAAGATAAAGACCCATATGATGACTGTATATAGCGGAGCAGTTAAAAACATGTTTGGCATTATTCCGGGAAGCTATAAAGCTGAATATCATCTTAGATTTGATGATACCGGAGATTTTGCAGATTTGCTGATAGATATATGTTCTTTCTCTAAGCCGATACTGACCATAATGGATGCGGTAATAGGTATGGAAGGCTATGGTCCGACAAACGGAAATCCGAAAAAGGTTGGGCTGGTAATAGCAAGCAAGGACCCTTATGCTTTAGATGCAGTTGCTGCAGATGTGATAGGGCTTGAGGGCTTACAAGTACCAACCATACGTAAATCCGTCGACAGGGGCTTGTATAATGGAAATATTAATGAAATTGAGATTTTAGGAGAGGCTATTAACGATGTCAGGGTTGAGGATTTTAAGAAACCAACTGTAAAGGTTGCCTTCAATTATTACAGTCTGTTAATACCAAAACCATTGCTGAAGCGTATAAACAGGTTTATTAAGCCAACTCCCAGGTTTAACAAGACTAAGTGTAAAGGGTGCGCAATGTGCGCAAAAAGCTGTCCTCCAAAGGCTATTACCATGAAAAACGGAAAACCTGAGGTTCAACTTGAAAGCTGTATTAGATGTTTTTGCTGCCATGAATTGTGTAATTTTGATGCAGTTCAAATCAAAAGGCCCTGGTTTTTGAGACTTTTACTCAGATAATATATTTAATCTATTGGCAAATAAGGCGTAGAAAACGGCATTTAAGCTGGTTCTGCGCCTTTTAACTTGGCGTATAGGAATATATGTACTTTTCTATTCTTTGGATGTGTTAATATAGCTTAGGTTGAGCAAGTACACTCAAAAAATTCCATATATATAAATACCTGGACGTGGGGATTGAAAAGGGGATTCCCCCTTTCCGGTGTAGAGGGGGTGCACATAACAGTGTTTCATCGAAGGGGGCAGAGCTGTGAGATCGGGTACGTTGATAAATATGTGAATAAATGCTGTATATGTGTTAAAATTATTAAGGAAATTCAGAACGCAGTGAGATAACTAAAGAAATAATTACGAGATGAGTCATTGTTGATGAATAATTGTGTTTAGTTTAGTGAAATAAATATTAAATGTTTATTTAGTAAGTCTAGCTGAGAAGTAAAGCTGATGAATTTTACATGAATGTGAGGTTAAGGAATAAATGGGAAAAATATTGGTACTTGCCGAAAAACCTTCTGTGGCAAGAGATCTGGCTAAGGTATTGGGCTGTAATCAAAATGGAAACGGCTGTATTATGGGGACAAAATATATTGTGACCTGGGCCCTCGGTCATCTGGTAACACTGGCTGATCCCGAGGTATATAGTAATAAATATAAAGCATGGAATCTGGAGGATCTCCCCATGCTCCCAAATAAAATGGAGTTGGTTGTAATTAAGCAGACGTCAAAGCAGTTTGGGGCGGTTAAGGCTCTTATGCACAGGGCAGATGTGGACGAACTGGTTATTGCCACCGATTCAGGGAGAGAAGGAGAGCTTGTAGCCAGGTGGATAATCCTTAAGGCTGGTTTCAAAAAGCCAATTAAAAGGCTTTGGATATCCTCCCAGACCGACAGGGCTATAAAGGAAGGCTTCGCAAACCTTAAGCCTGCAAGAGAGTATGACAATCTGTTCTATTCCGCCCAAAGCAGGTCAGAAGCTGACTGGCTTGTAGGGTTGAACGTAACCAGAGCACTGACCTGTAAATATAATGCGCAGCTGTCTGCTGGAAGGGTTCAGACCCCGACTCTGGCAATGATTGTTGCCCGTGAGGAGGAAATCAGAAGGTTTGTACCAAAGGATTTCTGGACTGTTACCGCCCAGTTTAATGGCTTTACGGTTCAGTGGCAGGACAAGAACAGCCAGGTACGAACCTTCAGCAAAGAGCAGGCAGACAGCATTATCAAAAAAGTGACCGGTCAGAATGGTGAAGTAGTGGAGGTACGGAAGGATTTGAAAAAGGAGCTGCCTCCGCTGGCCTATGACCTGACCGAGCTGCAGAGAGATGCCAACAGAAGGTATTCCTATTCTGCCAAGCAGACTCTGAACATAATGCAGAAGCTCTATGAAACCCATAAGCTAGTAACCTATCCCCGAACCGATTCCAGATATATTACCGAGGATATAGTACCAACTCTTACCGAAAGGTTGAAAAGCATAGCGGTGGGGCCGTATGCAAAAGCGGTACAGGGTATTCTGAGAAACAGGCTGAATGTTACAAAGCGCTTTGTGGACAGCAGCAAGGTTTCAGACCACCATGCCATTATTCCTACTGAGCAGTATGTAAACCTTTCTGCTCTCAGTACCGAAGAGAGAAACATATATGATTTGATTGTAAAGCGCTTTATTGCGGTTTTAAGCAGCCCCTTTGAGTATGAGCAGACCAATGTAAGGCTAGATATTGCAGGAGAAACCTTTACCGCCAGGGGTAAAATAGTTAAGTCTTGGGGCTGGAAAACAGTTTATGAGGGTTTCGGTAAGCTGGATGAGGACAGTGAGGAAGAGGAGAACGATCAGGCTCTTCCCGACATACAAAAGGGGCAGAAAGCAAAGGTGCTCTTGCCCAAAACCATAAATGGAAAGACAAAACCTCCTGCAAGATATAATGAAGCAACTCTTCTTTCAGCCATGGAGCACCCCGGAAAGTTTGTTGACAACAAGGCCTTGAAGGAAACCCTGGAAAGCACCAGTGGACTGGGAACTCCGGCTACGAGGGCAGATATAATTGAAAAATTGTTCAACACCTTCTATGTGGAACGAAGAGGAAAGGAAATCTATCCTACTTCAAAGGGGATTCAGCTTATAGGCCTTGTTCCAGAGGATTTAAAGTCGCCTGAGCTTACCGCAAGGTGGGAGCAGCAGCTTGCGCTGATAAGCAAGGGGAAGGTAAGCTCAACTGCTTTTGTAGGTGACATGAAGGGCTATGCCACAAAGTTGGTAAGTGCTGTTATAGCAAGCTCGGAGCAGTTCAAGCATGATAACGTCACACGGGAAAAATGCTCTGAGTGCGGCAAGTATCTGCTAGAGGTAAACGGCAAGAAAGGGAAAATGCTTGTATGCCCTGATAGAGAATGCGGCTACCGAAAGACCGTTACTGTAGTTTCAAATGCCAGATGCCCTGAATGTCACAAAAAAATGGAGATTCGCGGAGAAGGGGACAATAAGTCCTTCTATTGTGCCTGCGGATATAGAGAAAAGCTTGAAGCCTTTAAAAAGCGCAAGGGCGAACAGGTGGATAAAAGGGATGTGGCCAGATTTATGAAACAGCAGGATTCGGGAGAACCGATTAACTCGGCGCTGGCCGATGCACTGGCAAAGTGGAAGCAGTAATTAATAAGAAAATTGTATAAATATAAGTCCTTATACAAAAGTAACATAGATTAATTTAATTAATCTATGTTACTAAGCTGTTAAATATGCGATGCGATTTTTTTAAACAGCCGAACAAAAGTATCCTTTTCTTCAGTGTTCAAACACCTGAGAAGATTCTCAAAAACTGCGTTCTCAGCTGACAGATGCTCTGACACCGCTGATATCCCTTTTGAGGTAAGTTCGAGTTCAAAGGAGCGCAAGTCGCTATTATTTAACTTACGAAGTATAAGCTCCTTTTTTGTAAGCCTGTTGATAGCATTTGTTGCAGTACTGTTGGGAATACTGAGAACTCTCAGTATTTCCTTGATTCGTATATTTGAACTCATGTAGACAAGCTTAAGTATTTTCAGCTCAAGCATTCCGCAGCCCTTCAAATCATCGGAGCAAATCTCAATATCTTTTGAAAGCAGCAGTTTGTTCCAAGCATCTCTCAATTCTGTTGCATTATGGCTCACTTTTGTTCATCCTTTTCTGCAAAATTAATACTATAATTTTGCCACAAAGGCCTGCTATTGGCAATAGGAAGCATATTGGCGTCAGGTAGTACTTAATTATTGTTAAAGAGTTTGCCAGCTGGATTACTGGTTCAAGTCTGATCTGATAATTTGTGATAATTATTGTAAGCAATAGAATTTCCCCCAGTTGAATCAATGCAAGAATTAACGGGGAGAAGGTTAGAATTGAAATAGCAGCACAGTTTTTTACCCAACTGCTGAAGGTGTAATAGTTTGCACCTATTAGAAAGCAGCTGTAAAGCAGGACCATTACAAAATCAGCAATAAAAATCAGTAGATGTGACATACGCCCGTTTTTGCCAATAGTATCAAGCAGGTTGTAAGCTTGGTCAGCAGAATAATTAATAGTTTGAGTCAAAAAAGCAAAATTCTGCTTAAATAGGGTGTTGGCAAGTACCACTAGCACTAAAAAGGCACCGAAGCATAAAAGCATTACCTTTAAATTGGCAAGTTTTTCTACAAGTTTAGTCATATTAATTACCTCCATAAGTGAAAATTACCATAATGGAAATATATAATAATGGAAATATATAATAATGGAAACAAATTGTCAACTGCTTTTTTAGTTGTTTATTAGTTTTATATCATTTTAGTTCTTTGTTAGTTTTGTAATTGACATAGCAATAAGATTATAGTATCATCTTAATAATTTACATAAGAATACTAGGAATTAAGCGAAGATATGTCGTTTACGATATAATGGCACAATAGATGTCCACTACCATAATTATTACAAAATAATAAATAACTAAGTCATATTTGAAAAAATAAGGAGAATAATCATTTATGAATATCCATGAAAAACTTGAAAAGTTGAAAAATATTATTGGGGAGCAAAAAAGCGCAGCAGTAGCTTTTTCAGGCGGAGTTGATTCAACCTTCCTGCTTAAGGTCGCTGCAGAGGTTCTTGGTGATAGAGTAGTAGCTGTAACTGCTCATTCCTCAACCTATCCGGAGAGGGAATTGCGTGAAGCTATAGAGTTTGCAAAAGACAATTCTATCCATCAGAGAGTAATTATTTCCGAGGAACTGGATGTAGATGGTTTTTCCGATAACCCTGTTAACAGGTGTTATTTATGTAAAAATGAACTTTATGAAAAGATAAAGGCAGTTGCTGCAGAAGAAGGTATGGAATGTATTTTTGAAGGCTCAAATGTTGATGACCTTGGGGATTTCAGACCTGGCATGCAGGCTGTCCGTGAACATGGGGTAATAAGCCCTCTCAGAGAGGCTCAGCTTACCAAGGAGGAAATTCGCCTTTTATCTAAGGAAATAGGTCTTCAAACCTGGGATAAACAAGCATTTGCATGCCTTTCCTCAAGATTTCCTTATGGAGAAAAAATAACAAAGGAAAGACTTAAGATGATAGACCGTGCTGAACAGCTTTTGCTTGATATGGGCTTTAAGCAGGTAAGAGTCAGATTTCATAAGGATATCGCAAGAATAGAAGTAACTCAAGAAAGCTTTGGGAAAATAATTGAGCCTGCTATCAGGGAAAAGATATATTCAGAATTTAAAAATATCGGCTTTATGTATACTGCCCTGGATTTGAAGGGCTATAGAACAGGCAGTATGAATGAAGGACTGGACAGCTCAAAAGCATAAATTAACCTCCTTTAATCGCCTCGTAGCGATAGGGGGTGAGCAATATTTCATTTCATTTTGTGGCCGCTAGTCGGCTCATGGAGGTCAATATGGAGACAAAGCCATATGCAAACAGAAAAATAGATACCCATGTGGTGCGCGGCAGTGCGGGATTTGACTCAAAGACGGGTGCTGTAAGCTTTCCTATATATCAGAGTGCTACTTTCAGACACCCCGGATTAAACCAGTCAACAGGCTATGATTATTCACGCTTGCAGAATCCGACCCGTGAGGAGCTGGAAAATACAATTGCTATTCTTGAAAACGGTAAATACGGCTTTGCCTTTTCAAGCGGTATGGCTGCTATTTCTTCGGTTCTAAAAATGTTTTCTCCGGGACAGCATATAATTGTCTCCGATGACCTTTACGGCGGTACCTACAGAATATTTGAAGAGGTATATAAAAACTATGGCCTGGAATTCAGCTATGTGGATACCTGTAAAATAGAAGCAATTGAAAGGGAATTTAAAGAAAACACGGCAGCTGTTTTTATTGAGACTCCAACAAACCCAATAATGAAGGTTGCGGATATTTCATTAATTTCACAACTGACGAAGTCCAAAAGTACATTGTTTATTGTAGACAATACTTTTTTAACCCCATATTGTCAGAGGCCCCTGGAATTTGGAGCTGATATTGTGGTACACAGTGGAACAAAATACCTTGGCGGTCATAATGACACGCTGGCAGGCTTTGTAATCCTGGATAATGATGTTCAGGCCGAGAAACTCAAGCTTATTCAGAAATCTGAGGGGGCAGTGCTTTCGCCCTTTGACAGCTGGCTCCTGCTCAGAGGTATTAAAACCCTAGGTGTCAGGCTTGATAGACAGCAACAGAATGCATTGGTATTGGCCAAGTGGCTTAATAATAATAAGAATGTTAAAAAGGTGTATTATGTGGGCCTTCCCGAGCATGAAGGTTATGAAATATCAGTGAGACAGGCTTCGGGCTTCGGTGCAATGATATCCTTTGAGGTGGCTTCGGTAGAATTGGTTGAAAAAGTTCTGAGCAGAATAAAACTGATTTTATTTGCAGAGAGTCTGGGAGGAGTTGAGAGCCTTATAACCTATCCGTTTTTACAGACTCATGCATCTGTACCGGAAGAGATACGAAACAGACTTGGGGTGAATAACAGGCTGTTAAGACTGTCTGTAGGAATAGAAAACATTCAGGACCTTATTTCCGATTTGGATCAGGCCCTGGAAGGATAAACTCAGTGTACCGTAGAAAAACCGGTAACTATATATAGAACATGAAATCCTCGCTATTTTTTGCTTTCTCCGCTTCGGTAACCAGATCAGCGAGGGTAACCTTCTTTAATGTTGTGACAATTGCGTTGTCAAGGTTATCCCAAATAAGGGTTTTAAGGGAATTCTCAATTTCAACTGCTTCCTCCGAGACTGAACGATCGGTTTTTTCAAATAGACTGATCTCAACAGCTTGAAGTATTTCCAGTACTGTCATCTTGTCAGAAGGCTTTGAAAGCTGATATCCTCCCTGAGAACCCTTTATGGATGTGACCAGCTTTGATCTTTTTAATAAAGAGAAAACCTGCTCAAGATATATTTTTGATATACCCAGCTTTTCTGCAATGCTTATAACTGTAACAAAATCTCCGGTATTACCCAGCTGTGCAACACTAATCATTGCCGCAAGGCCATACCTTCCTTTGGATGAAATTCTCATAGTAATCGGTCTCCTTCCGCCGCTGTTCAGAGAAATAAAATAGTATTAAGCTCTCTGCCATCTTTGGTTAAATTAATTGTTGATTATCATCATGCTGATATATATGTCATAGTAATTATATATGTTTAATTAAAACACATAAGATTATTAGTGTCAACCTCATTTATTTTACTTATGAGAAAAAGGCATACATTTACTCAATAAATATTAATCACTGGTATTAAAGCCCTTTGCATTGACAAATAAACACATGAAAAATATACTTTATTATGAGAGAATTATCAATATCATAGTATTCATATATGATTTATAAAAATGTTATTGACAAAAGTTTCTAGGTGATCTATACTATAGAAAACTGACAGAAAACATATATGAATTATATGATTACGATGTATATGTGAGTACTGGAGGTTGTATGCATACGAAAAAGCAGATAATAGAAATAAAATCGCTTACAAAAATATTCTCAACTAAGGAAAGAGAAGTAAGGGCCCTTGAAAATATAGACCTTTCCATCGAAGAAGGTGCAATTTTCGGAATCATTGGCATGAGCGGTGCCGGAAAAAGTACCCTGGTTCGTTGTATTAACTATATTGAGAGGCCTACAAGCGGAACTATAGTTGTTGATGGAAAAGACCTTTCCAAATTAAGTGAATGGGAATTGAGAGAAGTCAGACGATCCATGGGAATGATTTTTCAACAGTTTAATCTCCTTATGCAGAGAACCGCAGAGGACAATATTACCTTTCCTTTGGAAGTATCAGGAGTGAAAAAAAGTGAAGCAAAGAAAAGAGCCAAAGAGCTTCTAGAAATAGTAGGGCTGTCAGATAAGGCGAAAGCCTATCCCGCTCAGCTCTCCGGAGGTCAGAAGCAGAGAGTTGCCATAGCCAGGGCCTTGTCAACAAATCCTAAGGTATTGCTTTGTGATGAAGCAACCTCAGCACTTGACCCTTTAACAACAAAAGCAATTCTTGAACTCTTGAGGGATATAAATAAAAGGTTGGGTATTACTATAGTAATTATAACCCACGAAATGAGTGTTATTGAACAAATATGCTCACATGTTGCAATTATTGATGAAAGCGGGATAGCAGAAACCGGAGCTGTTTCAGAGGTATTTTCACATCCCAAGACTGCTGCGGCTCAGAGACTTGTTTTTCCGGATGGCAAGAAGATGGGGCAATTTCTGGGGAAGAGGTGCTGCAGAATTGTATTTGAAGGCAGTTCCTCCTTTGATCCGGTTATCTCAAGAATGATTCTTGAATGTAAAGCCCAGGTTAATATTATGTTTGCCGATATGAAGGATATAGACGGGAAAGCCTTTGGACAGCTTGTACTTCAATTGCCTCAGGAGGATGAAGTATCCAACAGAATCATCCGTTACCTCAGATCACAGAATTTATCCGTAGAGGAGGTAAACGAATATGTGGGATAGTTCAACAGCTAGTATGATTTTAATGGGGCTTCTGGAAACTCTTTATATGACACTGCTGTCAACACTGCTGGCATACGTGCTGGGGCTGCCTCTTGGAGTTCTTCTGGTGACAAGTGAGAAGGACGGAATTTTACCTTTGCCCAGGCTGAATAAGGTACTGAATCTGGTAGTTAACATTCTCCGTTCGATACCGTTTCTCATTTTGCTTATTGCTGTGCTCCCTTTCACCAGGTTTGTAATTGGAACAACAATAGGCTCAACAGCTACCGTAGTACCTCTGGTAATAGCTGCTGCTCCGTTTATCGCCAGACTTGTGGAGTCATCAATTAAGGAAGTTGATAAAGGGGTTATAGAAGCTTCAATCTCAATGGGCTGCAGTCCGTTTCAGATTATATACAAGGTAATGATACCAGAAGCTGTTCCTTCACTTATAGTAGGTGCAGCCATTGCTACAACCACGATACTGGGATATAGCGCAATGGCGGGTATTGTCGGCGGAGGGGGGCTTGGTGACATAGCCATCCGTTTCGGTTATTACAGATACCAGAACGATATTATGGTCATAACGGTAGCAATGTTGGTTGTTGTAGTGCAAGTTGCACAGGAAATTGGAATGAAAATTGCCAGAAGGCAGGATAAAAGAAAGTAATACTTTTTATTCTAAGCTCAGATGCATAGTGTATTAAGTACTTAAGAAGATAGAAAAATAAAAATTCAATATCAAAAACGAGGAGGACTCTATATGAAAAAGAGATTATTAGCATTAGTACTGACTTTAACCTTTACGGTCGCCGGAGTATTGACCGGTTGCGGTTCGAAATCCGACAAGCTGGTGGTAGGTGCTTCACCTTCACCTCATGTCGAGATACTTAAAGAGGTTCAAAGTGTACTTAAAGAAAAAGGTATAGAACTTGAAATCCAGGAGTTTACAGATTATGTTCAGCCAAATCTTGCTTTGCAGGATAAGAACCTTGACGCAAATTATTTCCAGCATCTCCCGTATCTTGAAGATTTCAATGTAAAAAACAAGACTGAGCTTGTTTCTGCAGCACAAATTCACTACGAACCACTCGGTCTGTATCCTGGCAAGGTTAAGTCGCTTGATGCAATTGCTGATGGTGCAATAATAGCAGTACCGAATGATACGACAAATGAGGCAAGAGCACTTCTGCTGCTTGAAACCGTCGGTTTGATCAAGGTAAATCCTGATGCCGGTCTCAATGCTACTGTAAAGGATGTAACTGAAAATCCTAAAAATATAAAGATAAAAGAGCTTGAAGCTGCCCAGTTAACCAGAGCTTTACAGGATGTAGACTTTGCAGTAATCAACGGAAATTATGCAATTGGAGCAGGCTTTAACGTAGCTAAGGATGCCCTTGCCAAAGAAGAGGCAAATTCAATAGCAGCTAAGAACTATGCTAATATCATTGCTGTGCGTAAGGGCGACGAAAACAGAGAAGATATTAAAGCTCTGATAGAAGCTCTTAAGAGTGACAAAGTAAAGAAATTTATTGATGAAAAGTATAAAGGTTCGGTAGTTGCCATCTTTTAATGGAATTTGGATGCAACCAATTTAGAAATGCATAAAGCTAAAACGGTAGGTTCCGCTGCTGTTTTAGCTTTTTAGCGCATAGAGGTATTTTTTATGCTGATAAGCGAATTTTTGCGTATACGCGTATTTCATTCTACAGTTTTCGTTAAATCGTAGCCTTCTAGGGAAAATGAGGCTATAATCATTAGCAGGGAGTGGTTTTAGTGAATTTGGAAATTGCCCGGGCTATCACATCCCATTGGAGGATATGATAGATAAGATAAGAGACTTTTTTATATTTAAAATCTTGCATGAAGGTAAAATTATTTGGGATATATCTGTTAATAAGCTTGGAGAGGGTTTTTATTGGATAGGCTGTCTTGAAATAATTCCGGAATATCAGAATAAAGGACTTGGATCAAAAGTATTAGGCTACATAGATACCGAATTTCCTGATGCAAAAAGGTGGGGCTTGGATACGCCGGCCCAAAACGAAAGAAATTGCAGGTTTTATGAAAAAATGGGTTTTTCGAAGGTGGAAGATAAAGAAATAAGCGAAAAGCTTACCTTACGGCTATATGAGAAGAGTCTGTAAATCAATAAGGTGTTATATAATTAATTTCGTCACAAAGCAGAAGAATTGGTAACCCCCGGATATGAACTGTGCCTCAGAGCTCACCTCACATCTCGGGGGTTCATAAATTTGTAGATTTTATATTGATTTACATAATTTTTTTCAGCATACTACTTTATAGCTTTTTTGGCGTAGGTATTGTCAACTACGTTGTCATAGTCGGCCTTCTGTTTCAGCTGACCAGCCTGATCCATAACTGTCTGTAGCAGATTGAAGGAGGCTTCCTTCATAATAGGGTCCTTACACCAGGCATCTATATCCTTGTATCTTTTTGCAACTGTCTCTAATACGGCCAGATCAGTGTCAGGGAAGGAGGATTTTACTGCTTCGGCGATTTCCTTTGGAGAATGGGTGTCCACCCATTTCTGGCCCTTATAGATGGCATCAGTGAACTTCTGGAGGGTATCCCTGTTCTTTTCTATGTAGCTCTTTTTTGCAAAATATGCCGTATAAGGGATTTCTCCGCTTTCCTGACCCACGGATGCGAGGATATGGCCCTTACCTTCCTTTTCCAGTAATGAGGCTGTAGGCTCAAAAAGTGTAACATAATTTCCTTTACCTCCCGTGAAAGCTCCGGCCATTAATGCAAATTGTATACTTGTGTCCACGTCAACGTCCTTGCCTGGTACCAGTCCATTCTTATTAAGCACATATTCAAGGGTCATTTCAGGAACACCGCCCTTACGGCCTCCAATAATACTCTTATCCTTCAGATCACCCCATTTAAAGCCGGGCTCAGACTCTCTGCCTACAAGGAAGGAACCGTCTCTTTTGGTTAGCTGCGCAAAGACGACTGAATAATCCTCCTTGCCTTCGTTATAAACGTAAATACTTGCCTCAGGACCAGCAAAGCCTATATCGCATTGTCCTGACAATACTGCTGTCATTACCTTGTCAGCACCCTGGCCATTCTGTAACTCAACTTCAAGTCCAACGTCGCTGAAAAAGCCTTTGTTGATTGCAACATACTGAGGTGCATAGAATACTGAATGGGTTACTTCACTTAACACTACTTTGGTCTTTTGCTCATTTTCTCCACATGCACATAAAACAAAGCTTATGCATAGGAGAACCGCCATAACAAGACATAATTTTCTCACACTTACCTCCAATCTGTGTGCCGGTGCACGCCGATGATTACTAACGTTAAATATCTAAATGGATATCCTTCCTGATACCCAAAGAATATCGTTTATTTCATACTATATATGATTCCTTATGAGCAGCTGCTGGAGCAGCACGACGGCTTTATACATTATTCCGGCTGCTATACATAGGATTATGACACTGGCCATAACCAGGTCGAGCTGAAACACCTGACCACCATAAACGATAAGATACCCCAATCCGGATTTTGACACCAGAAATTCTCCAACTATTACTCCAACCCAGGAAAGTCCCACATTTATTTTCAGAGAATTTATAATTACCGGCAGGTTTGCAGGAAATACAACCTTGAAAAAGGTCTGAAGCCTTCGTGCTCCAAAGGTTTTCACAAGCTTGATCTGTTCCTCGTCGGTTGCCATGAATCCGTTAAGTACCTCCAGAATGGACACGATTAAAGAAATTGCAAGAGCTATTACAATAATAGACGTAGTTCCGGCGCCAAACCAGACTATAAATATTGGACCCAGTGCAATTTTCGGCAAACTGTTCAAAATAACCAGATATGGCTCCAGCACCTTGGACAGGAAGTCGGACCACCATAGCACAACTGCTATTACTGTGCCCAGCAAGGTTCCGGAAATAAAGCCCACGATAGTTTCAAAGCAGGTTACCCCAATGTGTTGGAATAACTGCCCCTCATGGTATAGGCGTACTACTGTATCTATAATTCTGGAGGGCTGACTTGTTATAAATGGGTCAATCATTTTTAAGCGTGCCGCAATTTCCCAAACAGCAACAAATACTATCAAAAGCATTAGTTGTGTTAAAGTTATAAGGAATTTTCTTCGCTTTCTGCTCTTGAGATATTCAATTCTTTCTTTTGATGGATTAATTTCAATGTGTTTAGACATGTACATCCAGCTCCTTCCATATGGTATTGAAATAATGTCTGAACTCGGGAGCTTCTCTGCTGCAGAAAGGAGTTCTGACCGGACAGGTCAGTTTGATTTCATGTATGCTTTTTATGGTGGCAGGCCTGTTGGATAAAACAACAACCCTGTCTGCCATACTTATACTTTCAGCTATATCATGAGTTACCAAAATAGCGGTTTTATTTTCATTTTTTATTATTGAGTAAATATCCTCTGCGACTGCCAGTCTGGTCTGGTAATCCAGAGCAGAAAATGCTTCATCCAGAAGCAGTATTTCTGGCTTCAGGGCGAGAGTTCTGATAAGTGCAGCTCTCTGTCTCATTCCACCTGATAATTGAGAGGGATACTTATTTCTGAAATCATATAAATTGTAGGTTTTTAAAAGTTGATAGACGTATTCAATATTATCAGCTGTTTTTATTTTTCTGATTTCCAGGCCAAGCATTACATTCTGAAGGATGGTCCTCCATTCGAATAGGTAGTCCTTTTGAAGCATATAGCCTACGTTATCACAGGTACCTGATATTTCGCACCCGTTAATGAGAACGTTGCCGGCAGAAGGCTTTAACAGACCTGCCACTATGGACAGCAGGGTGGATTTCCCGCAGCCGCTGGGGCCAACAATGCAAATAAACTCACCCTTTAATATCCCAAGACTAATATTGGTTATGGCAGGTATTTCGCCATTGGGTGACTGGTAGTTCATACCTATATTATTTATTTCAACTATGTAAGACAAGTTTTAACATCTCCTGCCACGACTTAAGCGCAAATTATTATCTAATACAGTATATAGACCTTGCAGGGATTTGGTTAAAAGTATTTGGATTAGTTTTATAACTGAGTGATACAAAACCAAATCCTGTGATAGCATTTGATAGTAAGTATAAAAAATCCGGGAGTGAATCTCCCGGATTTTTAGCGTATAGTAATTTATATATTATGGACATATTTTCTTAAAAAACTTTTCGGCAGGTATACCATGGGGTCTGTTATACCGCTTTAGTCCATAAAGGGGATCTTTTTTTTCTTTGTTTATCAGATTTACACCTTCTAAACATGTAAGAGTAGCTTTAAACCCCATTTCTTTAAGTATTTCATTGGATTCCTTGCTTATTGCACCATATGGATAGGTAAAAGTATTTGGTGTAATACCGCAAGTAGTGGTCAACTTGTTTTGAAGCTTCATAACATCGGAAACAAGCATATTCCGATAACTTTCCAGAGATTCACCCTTCCGCCGTTTTGCCCCGTTTCTTTTACTGATGTGATGAAGGTCATATGAATGGTTCTGAATTTCAAAATAACCCGAATCACTCATGGCTTTTATCTGATCCCAGGATACATGTGCATAGGCTGGATCGCTTGTGGGATAAGGTTCTTTTGAAAAAGCCTCTGTATATGATCCGATAACTGAAACTACTGCCTTCATATTATACTTTTTCAATACAGGTTGACCATATATATAATTATTTAAATTTCCGTCATCAAAGGTAATTACTACAGGCTTAAGAGGGATATCACCGTTGTTGTATACATAATTAATAAGATCTGTCATTGTGATAGAATTATATTTATGTTCGTTCAAGTACCTGATATCCTCCTCAAATTCCTCCGGAGTAATCACATATTTACCCAAATGTGAATTCTTTAAAATACTGTGGTACATAATAATTGGAACCGCAATGCCATCTTCCGTTATCTGACCTCCCTGCACTTCTGCATAAGTATTTGCTGCACTGGAGGATATTATAACTGAGCAAATAATAAAAATAAATAAGGAAGTAAATACAAGCAAAATATACTTTAAAAAGTTTCTACTGGATAAAAGCTTCATTAGATAACACCTCAATTGTTAAAAGTCATAGCCATTGTGTGATTCCATAATGTCATATTCTCTGTAATAGTCACGAGTTTCCTCATCCTTAACCACAGCGGACCTGTTTTTCTGCAATAGGTTTACAATTTCGTACACATTAATCCAAAGCTCATTAACACATTCCTTTTGTGACTCGTCAAAAATGATCTGCATACCAAAATGTAGGTGTGGGGTAGTGATATTATTTACATTTTCCCTTGTGCTGTAACCGGTCATACCCAGATAACCTATAACATCCCCGGCCTTTACAATTTTCCCCTCGTACATGTCGGAGTGGAAGGGTCTGTCCTTTCTCAGATGGGCATAATAATAGTATCTCTTCTGATCAAAGCTTCTGATTCCAATTCTCCAACCACCGTACATGTTCCAGCCCATTACTTCAACAATTCCTGACTCAACCGACATAATAGGCGTTCCAATTGAGCCCATGAGATCGTTTCCAAGGTGTTTTCTGGCATATCCGAAAGTACGGCCGTTACCGAAATCATCATAATGGCTGAAGCTATAACCCCTGGCAATTGGTGAAAATACCTTCAGACCATACTTCTTTTCCCACTTCATTCCTCCGTCGCTATCGGAATCTTTAACCTGAATTTCATATTCACCGACAAAATTGCCGAGAATTGCATTATAAGCTTCATAATAGTAATTGTAATATTTCATTTTTTCTGTCAATTGCTCCATAGTCTGACCTTTATTGAGCTTTGATACAAGCTCATCCATATCCTTGGATTTATATTTTTGAAAATCTCCTCCGTATTTAGTTGCCAGATAAGCCAACAGTTCCACCCAATTCAATTTTATGTCTTTGCCGTAGGATTTTACGTCAAGAGTAAGGGCTTTTTCCATGGCAGAATAACATGCATTGAACTCAACCCATTTTATAAACTTTTTCTGTTCTTTTGAGTCAGTGGAATCAGAGGTTACTAAAAATGTCCGATTGCTATCGTTATTTATGACAAAGGTTGATGCTGTAAGCAATACAAGTATCAATACAAAGGTAATTATTATTTTATATATTCTTTTTCCGGAGTAAAAAATATTATGCAATTGAGGGCCACCTTCCCACTGTGAAATAATATGAAATCAAAACTACTATTAAATTTATGCTGTTTAGTCAAAACATATCCTTGTAACGACAAAAAATCTTCTGTAATTTTTTTCAATAAATTAATGATTTACTTTAATAAAGTTATGAAGTAAAATACCATATGTAAGTAATTATATAGGCAATTATGTAAATTAATTAAGCAGTTAGAGAGAAAAATGCCATAAAGAATTATGGCGAGAATTAAAAAACTTTTATGTCTTACTTATAAACAGCTAAGGCAACTTGTGAAGGGATGGATTAGCTTGAAAGACTTCGCTGACGCTCGTCTTCCAAACTAACCAATGAATTTATGGCCGTGCGATATATTCAAAATATTTTCAAATACTATCAAATATTCTGAAAGCGCACATGGCCAATTAACCTCCTTTATTCGCACCATTGCGGATATTGGAGTAGATAAATTTCAATACATTTAGTGGCCACAATGGTGGCTCATGGAGGTCAATATGAAAAAGAGGTCTTTAATTAAGGTTTTAACATGTGTAATGGCAGCAGCATTTACTTTTGCGGGCTGTGGAGCAGACAAGGTAGCTTCAACCACACCATCTAATGAAGCTGTAGCTGCAGAAAGTACGGCGGCTGTTTCAACTGCCGCAGAATCAACTGCTGCAGCAGATTTATCATGGGAAAAGGTAAAGGAAAAGGGAGAATTTGTTCTTGGCTTGGATGAGAGTTTTCCTCCAATGGGCTTCAGAGATGAAAACAACAATATTGTAGGATACGATGTTGACCTGGCTCAGGAAGTAGCTAATAGACTTGGTGTTAAATTAAAACTTCAGCCTATAAACTGGGATACCAAGGAACAGGAACTCAACACGGGAAACATAGACTGTATCTGGAATGGTTTCACTATAACTAAAGAAAGAAAAGAAAACATACTTTTTTCTGACCCATATATGAATAACCAACAGGTCCTGGTGGTTTTGGCTGATTCAAAATTCAATACTCTTGCTGACCTAAAGGGTAAGTCTGTCGCATTGCAGGCTACTTCAAGTGCTTTTAATGCATTGAACAGCAAAGCTGATTTTAAGGCTTCACTTAAGGAAGTTGTGGAATTAAAGGATAATAACCTATGTCTTATGGATTTAAAGACAGGTAATGTTGATGCGGTTGCAATGGATGAGATAGTAGCAAGATACTATATTTCTATGAAGAGCGAAAAGTACAGAGTACTTGACGAGGGACTTTCAGGTGAGGAATACGGTATTGGTTTCAGAAAGGCTGATGTTCAGCTTACGACCAAGGTTAATGATACTTTAAAGGAAATGGCCAAGGATGGTAAAATAGCTGAAATATCAAACAAATGGTTCAGTAAGGATATATCCATTATTGGAAAATAAATTATTATAAATATGTTATTTTGGAAAATAAACATAAAAATAGAAAAATTTAAGCGAGTTAGACTTAATATTTAGCTGAGGCTGATATCGAAAGGTATCAGCCTTTTGATAACTATGCTAGCTTAGGGATAAAAGTGTTGTTCAAAGAATTATTTTGTAGATTAAAATAATAAAATTATATATAATTATGTTTACATTTACTGTATCTATGAGAGGAGATTACTCGTGAAGCTTTTATTGTTATTGTCAGAGGGAATGATTGTAACCGTCCAATTATTCATACTTACGCTACTCTTTGCCCTTCCTTTGGGTCTGGTTATTTCTTTTGGCAGAAGATCAAAAAACTTTATTATAAATGGATTGACAGGTATATATATTTCAATTATGAGAGGGACACCTCTCATGCTTCAACTCGTTGCAGTATATTTCGGGCCCTATTATCTCTTTGGTGGCAAAATAGACAGATTTGCTGCTGCCATAATTGCTTTTACCTTAAACTACGCAGCCTATTTTGCGGAAATATACAGAGGCGGAATAGAATCAATACCGAAGGGTCAATATGAAGCCGGAGAAGTTTTGGGCTTTACAAAATCTCAGGTATTTTTTAAGATTATACTTCCCCAGGCTATAAAGAGGATACTTCCGGCCATAAGCAATGAAGTGATTACACTGGTTAAGGATACTGCATTGGCAACAATCATTGGAGTTTCTGAAATGTTCAGGGCTGCTAACAATGAGATGAGCAGAATTGCCGCTTTTCGGCCGATGCTTGTTGCGGGTGTATTCTACTATATAGCGAACCTTATGGTAGCCAAGGCATTTAGCTTTGCAGAGAAAAAGCTGAACTACTATAAATAACTGAGTTTACATAATGATGTGAAAGGATGATTGAAGACTGATGAAGATGATAGAAGCTTCAAATATATACAAGAGTTTTGGGGGGAATTCGGTTTTAAGAGGTATTTCATTTGAGGTTAAGAAAGGAGAGGTTGTTGTTGTAATAGGACCCTCCGGCTCGGGAAAAAGTACGCTATTGAGATGTATCAATCTCCTTGAAAAGATTGACGGAGGAAGAATAATGGTAGAGGATGAGGTAATGGTCACTACCAACATCCATGGAAGAGCGGAATATGTGGATAAGAAGAAACTAAGGAATATTAGGCTTAAAATAGGTTTGGTTTTTCAGAATTACAATCTGTTTCCTCATTTTAATGTTCTAAGAAATATTATGGAGGCTCCTGTAAGTGTTGCCGGTATCAGTAAACAGGAAGCTCAGCAGACCGCCAGACAGCTTCTGGAGAAGATGGGACTGGAGGACAAGGCTGATGCCTACCCCTGCGAATTGTCAGGGGGACAAAGCCAGAGAGTTGCCATCGCAAGAGCCCTTGCATTAAAGCCGGATGTGCTCTTTTTCGACGAACCAACCTCCGCCCTTGATCCTGAGCTTACCCTTGAAGTAATGAAGGTTATCAGAAAGCTTGCAGAAGAACACATGACAATGGTGGTTGTTACCCATGAAATGGCATTTGCCAGGGAAGTGGCAGACAGAGTAATTTTCATGGATAACGGTGTAATAGTAGAAGAGGGTTCTCCAGAGGAGCTTTTCAACAACCCCAAAAATGAGAGAACTAAATTGTTTATTAAGGGATTTAATTAAACATTTCATTTAATTCTACACAGGGATGCTGAAATCTTGCTTTTCCCTGACTGTGCTTTCCCAACTCAATTGCCTCTTGAGGACACCAGTGCAGGCACGCCATACAATGCTGACAGTTGTTTCCCCATAGTGGCTTTCGGTCTGTGGACATAGTTATATTACCAGATGGGCATACTTTTGAACAGGTATTGCAGCTGGTGCAATTGTCTGTGCAATAGAATAACTTTGGATTTAACATTTTATTTGCAGCTAAGGTCATAAACAGGTTGGCAAGGTGACTCTTCACACTGTTGTCACCCTGTGGTGCATTTGGCAACTTGTTGTTTATGGTGGCTGCAATATCGACTATTATAGATCTTGAAGCTTCAAGACGTTGCAGGTTAACTTTTCTTGAGGTAAGATAACCATCTACTACACTTATGCCAGGCATATCAATTTTGTAACCGGCAGATAGCCTAAACCCTTTTTTGGACAATAGCTTATCTACTACAAAAAGTGCATGCCCCGGAACTGCGTTACAGGCTGCAACAGCAAAAATGTACGGATTACCTTTTATTTGTACTGTTTCTATAAATTCTTTTACCATTCCCGGTATTGAATGGAAATAGACGGGAAATACAAATCCTATGACATTCGCTTCAATTTCATGGCCTACGCTATACTTATAGTCAGCAATCTTAAAAAGCTCTGTTTCTTCGTTCAGAAGGCATTTTAGTTCTTTTGCCAACCATAAAGAGTTTCCTGCGCCTGAAAAATAGTAAATCTTTGTTTTCATTAATACCACCTCCATAATTTGCTTACTTAACATTATAAAGGTGGTACTGTACTAACATGTCAATACTCTCTCTGTAAATTATCAAAAATAAATATCCTAGAATTGTTTCAGTTTCATTCCTTAAGATTTTACCCCATTATTTCTTGAATTAAAGGGCAGCTGTTTTCATCATCCAGGGCCTCTCTGATCTTCTCCAGTTCACTAATCATGATTTCAAGTTTCATAACCCGATTTTTGACATCAATAATTTTTTTGTCTATGCAGTCCTTAAATTCCTGAGGTTCAATATTTAAGTTTTTATCGGCAAGAAGCAATGTGGCAGCTATTTCAGAAAGCGTAAAACCCGCATCCTTTGCCCTTACTATGAACTCAATCCGCTTAAAAATACTCTCAGGGTAAACCCTGTAGCCACTTTGGTTCCTTTGAGGAGGGGGGATGAGTCCGATTTTTTCATAAAACTTGAGAGTTTCTCTGCTTATACCAGTCATTTTTATTAATTGCCCCATTAACAGCTGTTCCATATAACACCTTCAGATTATTTTATTTTGTTAAAACGAGAGGATAGATGCTCCTAATCTCTCATTTACCTATATTATAGAACTATAATACTTTTATTTAAACAAGAGCGTATAAGTTCTTAATTATTTGAGTTAATAGGTCAGAAAAAATGTCTGCTATTTTGTTCGGTGTAATTATTGACATATTTTTTATTATGTGATACCTTATTTCTTGTTTACCAAAAGTAAACTGAAAGTTTACTTTGCCCAAACAACTTTACAAGTTGAATTTAAAGGCAAAGGTGTTAAATGTAAGAGGTTAAGCGATAATAAAAATGAATGGGGTAGCAAATGAATATCGGTGAAAAGATTAAGCAGCTGCGGATTAAAAACGGTCTGACCCAAGAAGAACTGGCCAACCGGTGTGAACTATCAAAAGGTTTTATATCACAGCTTGAGAGAGATCTGACATCTCCTTCAATTGCAACGCTTATGGATATGCTTGAATCCCTCGGCACCGACTTGAAAAACTTTTTCAATGATTCTGTAAATGAAAAGGTTGTATTTAAAAAAGATGACGTTTTTGTTAAGGAAGATAAGGATTCTGGCTATGTCATAAGATGGCTTGTTTCCAATGCACAAAAGAATACAATGGAGCCTATACTGATAACTCTGTCACCCTCAGGAAGTTCTGAAACCGAAAATCCCCATGAAGGTGAAGAATTTGGTTATGTGGTCAGCGGAGGAATAACAGTTTGCTTGGGAACTCAGAGATTTAAGGTAAAAAAGGGTGAAAGCTTTTATTTCAAGCCAAGTGTCTCTCATAAAATTGTGAACGCCGGCAAGAGTGAGGCTGTGGTGGTATGGGTTTCCTCGCCTCCCAATTTTTAGATAATTTTCGTTAAATGATTATGGCTTAATAAAACTTTTTATTTTGTATTTATAATTATGAGTTATGAGTAGCAGAGACAAATCAGCCTGATTATATGAGGACTTGGGGGAAGGGTATGAACGAGAGTCAGCCAATTATTTTGTTAAAGGATATTAGTAAGAAATTTGGACAAACAGAGGTTTTGAATAACCTTAATCTGTATGTGCTGAAAAACGAATTTGTAACGCTTTTAGGTCCCAGTGGCTGCGGGAAAACCACAACCCTGAGAATTATAGGAGGCTTTGAGACCCAGGATAGCGGAGATATTTTCTTTGAAGGAGAGAGGATTAATAATGTTCCTCCCTATCAGAGGAAGGTTAATACTGTTTTTCAGAAGTATGCTTTGTTTCCGCATATGAATGTTTATGAAAACATTGCTTTCGGTCTTAAGATAAAAAAGCTGGACAAGAATATAATTAGTAAAAAAGTAGATGAAATGCTTGAAATGGTTAATTTACAGGGATTTCAGAAAAGGTCTGTAGAGTCATTATCCGGAGGACAGCAGCAGAGGGTGGCCATAGCAAGAGCACTTGTAAATCAGCCGGAAGTGCTATTGCTGGATGAGCCTTTGGGGGCACTTGATCTTAAGCTTAGAAAGGAAATGCAGATAGAGCTTAAAAACATACATAAACGTACAGGTATTACGTTTGTATATGTTACTCATGATCAGGAGGAAGCTCTGACCATGTCGGATACAATAGTTGTAATGAATAAGGGAAAAATTCAACAAATCGGTACGCCTCAAATGATATACAACGAGCCTAAGAATGCATTTGTAGCTGACTTTATCGGTGAGAGTAATATTATTAAGGGTAAGATGCTGAAGGATTACTCTGTGGAATTTGCAGGACATGTATTTGAGTGTCTGGACAAGGGCTTTGAGGTTAATGAAGATATTGACGTTGTTGTAAGACCTGAGGATATAAAGCTGACCAGCCCGGATAATGCCATGATAACTGGACTTGTAAAATCCGTCACCTTTAAGGGAGTACATTTTGAAATGCTGGTTGAGGCACAAGGGGTAACCTGGACGCTGCACAATACCGAAATGGCTGAGGTGGGGACAACTGTTGGGATGTTCCTGAATCCAAATGATATTCATATAATGAAAAGAACTGGAAAGGCAGATGGGAGATAATATGAATAGAAAATGGGTTTCCTATCCATATCTGGTATGGATGATAATTTTTATTGTTATACCCTCATTACTGATTCTTTTTTACGCTTTTACCGTCCGGGACGAACAGGGAATAAGGTTTACTTTGGACAATTTTTATAAATTCTGTGAGCCAATATATATTTCGGTTTTGCTAAAATCATTGGGACTGGCCTTATTCAGCACTTTAGTCTGTCTGATACTGGGGTATCCCGTCGCAATGATTCTAGCCAGCAAACAGTTCAACAAAAAAGCTACATTATCCATGTTATTCATTATTCCTATGTGGATGAACTTTTTACTAAGAACCTATTCCTGGCTTACCTTGCTTGAAAAAAACGGAATAATAAATTCAATATTGTCCTTTTTCAACCTGCCAAAAATTGACATATTATATACTGATGCAGCCGTAGTTCTAGGTATGGTTTACAACTTTCTGCCTTTTATGATACTGCCCATATATACGGTACTTATGAAAATAGACAGTAAGCTGGTTGAAGCTGCTCAGGACTTGGGAGGGAACGGCTTGACGGTATTTCGCAGAGTTACTCTGCCTCTGAGCGTACCAGGAATTATGTCAGGAATAACAA
The DNA here is from genome assembly GCA_023431385.1 of Bacillota bacterium. GTDB lineage: Bacteria > Bacillota > Clostridia > Acetivibrionales > DSM-1351 > Ruminiclostridium. Next base: position 35,486 of record JAEYWA010000067.1, read on the forward strand.
TGGTATTTATGCCCGCTGTAACAACCTTTGTTATATCAAAACTACTTGGCGGAGGGCAATATACTCTTATAGGAAATTTCATAGAAAGGCAGTTCCTACAGCTTAGTGACTGGAATTTTGGTTCTGCCATTTCAATGATAATGATGATATTCATACTTATCAGTATTGGAATTATGTCCAAATTTGATGAGGAAAAGGGAGGGGGCGCTGCTCTATGGTAAAAAGATTTATAATGAAATCTTACCTTGGGTTGATTTTACTTTTCATGTACCTCCCCATTGTAGTGCTTATTGTTTTTTCCTTTAATAAATCTAAATCCCGTGGAAACTGGTCGGGGTTTACCTTGAAATGGTATAAAGAGCTTTTTGAAAATTCTCAGATAATGGATTCCTTGTATAACACACTGTTACTTGCAATAATTTCTTCAATTGTTGCAGTTATTATTGGTACCTTTGCAGCAATTGGTATACATAATATGAAGAAGTTCAAAAAGTCCATGGTTATGAACCTGACTTATTTACCGGTACTAAACCCTGATATAGTAACAGGTGTATCGCTGATGATAATGTTCGTTTTTATAGGTTCGCTCATAGGTCTGAAGCTTGGCTTTATCACCATGCTGCTGGCTCATATTACCTTCAACATACCATATGTAATATTATCTGTTTTACCCAGGCTGAGGCAGATGAACAAGCATATGTATGAGGCTGCTTTGGACCTTGGTGCAACTTCCATGTATGCACTTAGGAAAGTAATAATTCCAGAGATAATGCCTGGTATTATATCGGGATTTTTAATGGCTTTCACCCTTTCAATTGATGACTTTGTAATCAGTTATTTTACTTCGGGTTCCGGAGTTTCAAATCTGTCCATAACCATTTACTCTATGGCCAGAACAGGAGTAAAGCCAACCATAAATGCTTTATCAACACTGATGTTTGTTAGTGTTCTGCTGTTATTAATATTAATTAATATACGTTCTGCAAGGGAAGAAAAAAGAAAAAAGCAGTATGACGCCTGATGCTTTACGTCATACAAGAATTTAATTTGGAGGTAACAGAATATGAAAAAGCTTTTAACAAAATTGCTGGTTTTGGCAGTGATACTTTCAACAACGGCATTAGCAGGCTGTGGAGCATCAGAAGCCGATGGGGAAAATTCCGGTGAAAAGGTAACACTGAAGGTGTACAACTGGGGTGACTATATCGGAGAAGATGTCATTGATAAGTTTGAGGAGAAGTACAATATAAAGGTTGTATACGATACCTTTGCTGATAATGAGGTTATGCACACAAAGCTTAAATCAGGAGGTGCTGATTATGATGTGGCCATTCCGTCAGATTATATGATAAAGCGTATGATTGATGAGAATATGGTTAACAAGCTTGATTTCAACAATATACCCAATTACAAGTACATTGAGGATAAGTTCAAAAACCTTGCTTTTGATCCACAAAATGAATATTCTGTACCATATATGTGGGGGACGGTTGGAATAATATATAATAAAACCATGGTTACAGACCAGGTAGACAGCTGGAATATCCTCTGGAATGATAAGTACAAAAAGCAGGTATTCATGCTGGACAGTCAGAGAGATTCCATTGGCATTACTCTTAAAAAGCTGGGCTTTTCTCTGAATACAAAAAAACAGGAGGAGCTTGAAAAGGCTAAGGATGAACTAATTAAACAAAAGGAATTGGGAATGGTTCAATCCTACGTTGGTGATGAAGTAAAGGACAAAATGATTATGGGCGAGGCTGCCTTTGCAGTAGTATGGTCCGGAGACGCAGTATTCATGAAGCGTGAAAACCCTGATCTGGAATATGTTATACCAAAAGAGGGAAGCAACCTGTGGTTTGACTCAATGGTTGTTCTCAGCAATACTAAGCACCAGAAGGAAGCTGAGCAATTTATAAACTTCATGTGTGAGACAGATATTGCCTTTGAAAATGCTGATTATATTGGATATTCAACACCTCATACCGAAGCAAAGAAGAAAATGGCGCCGGAATTGCTGGAAGATATTGCAGCATACCCCTCCGACGATCAGATAAAAAATTGCGAAGTATTTGAGGACCTTGCAGGCTCTATAAAGGACTACGACAGAATTTGGACAGAGATATCTGTAAAGTAAGCTTTTTGCTTATACAAAAGTTAATTAGTTTAAGTTTATACTCTATAAAAGAGCCAGATGAATGTATATCTGGCTCTTTTTCTAGTTCATTTTACATTTCAGGACAAAATTAATACATTTGAGGCAAACTCATAAAATTATCCATAAATATTTACTATAATATGGAATGGAGAAAGTTTGATATTAATAAAGTAATGTAAAAAAACGGGGGGGAAGTGGATTGTGAAAAAGAGTTGTTTTGCAATTTTATTATGTTTCTTAATTATTATTTCGGGAGGGAACAGGATATTTGCTGAAGATTATATTGATGGAGGTGTCAATAAGGATCCGACAGCACCTTTACTTACAAATACAATTACCTTTATAAAAACATATGAAGGTATAGATGGTACAGATCCTATGTATTTCAAATTTATACCTACAAGTTCTGAATATTATACAATTGAAACAACAGGAGGCATTGACACTGAAGGTGAACTTTATGACAGTGCAGGGAACTCCGTTGTGGCAGCAAAGGATGATGGCGGATCTGGAGATAACTTTCTGATTCACTTTCAATTAACAGAAGGGGAAACATATTATCTTCGTGTTATTAATTACACATATATTGCAGGAGATCAAACAACACTCCGAGTAGCAGCAGATGGCGGAGGAGGATTGAGTGCACCTCCTAAAATTACAATCAATAATCCAGCAACGAATCTGAGCTATAAAGCTGGACAAACAATCAGTATTTCAGGTACTGTAAGTGACCCGAATGGAGATGCTGTTATTATATCAGCTACTATTGGATCAAAGTTAGTACAAGATACTGTCGTTGGTGGAAATGGAACGTGGACACTTGAATGGAATATTGATAGTAGGATTCCTAATGGTACATACCAAAACATAGTATTTTATGCCAATGATGGAACATGGGCACCAGTTTCAGCAATACATACAGGTGATATTGTTGTTGACAAGACAGTAGCAATAACAGCTTTTAACTTTAACGGCTTAAATCCAAAAGTAACCGGAACAGTAGATGAAGGAAATAAAAAAATAGCATTGACAGTACCATATGGAACAAATTTAACAGCACTTGTGCCTACCATAACACATACAGGAGCAAGTATATCACCAAATACAGGAGTGGCACAGAACTTCACAAACCCTGTAGAATATACAGTAACAGCGGCGGATAGCTCAACACAGAAATATACTGTTACAGTAACAGCACCAGACCCTGAAGACATTACAGCAGCATCAGTAACAATTACAGCACCAGTATTAGGAGTAACACCACAGACTACAGCACAAGTGGAAGTAGCAACATCAAAATCTGACTACACAGTAACAAATGTAACCTGGAATGAAGCATTAACAGGAGGAAAATTCAAAGCAGGTCAAGTATATACTGCAACTGTAGAATTAACCTCAAAAAATGGGAAGGAATTTCAGGCGGCAGCATTTACACCAACAGTAGCAGGAGCAGCATTAGTGGGAACAACTACTACAGTTGGAACAGGTGTTGGCAATAAAGTTAGCTTTACTGTAACCTATGCAGCAACGGGAGCATTAGCAGTAGATAGCATAGCGGTAAAAACTCAGCCGACAGACCTAACGTATACAGCAGGTGAGACTTTAAACTTAACAGGAATAGTAGCAACACTTACATACAATGATACATCAACGGAGGATGTTGCTTTTGGAAATTTTGGGGCCAAAGGAATAATAGCAAGTCCTGCAAATGGAACAACAATGGCAGTGGCAACGCATAATGCTATTCCAGTAACAATAAGCTGCAATGGTCATAATGCAACTACCAATAAGCTGACAGTAACAGCACCAGACCCTGAAGACATTACGTCCGCATCAGTAACAATTACAGCACCAGTATTAGGAGCAACACCACAGACTACAGCACAAGTGGAAGTAGCAACATCAAAATCTGACTACACAGTAA
>JAEYWA010000094.1 GCA_023431385.1 Bacillota bacterium
TTATAGCAATATATTTTATCCCGTCAGCATTTGTATTACTTGTTGGTCTTACCTTTTTATTTCTCTCGGCCTGTATTTTTATAATTGCCCAACTGTTTTATCAGGCAGTCAGTTACAAGCAGGAGAATGATTTAACTATCTAGTGAAAAGGAGAGGAAAGATGCCAATCATTGTAAACGTCGATGTAATGCTGGCCAAGAGAAAAATGAGTTCAACCGAACTGGCTGAAAAAATCGGAATAACAACTGCAAATTTATCCATACTAAAAACCAATAAAGCTAAAGCAATCAGATTCTCAACACTGGAAGAAATCTGTAAAGCACTTAATTGTCAGCCTGCGGATATACTCGAATATGTTCCGGAGGAAGAGACCAAAAAGGAGTCCACATAGCTTAATAGGTTCTCATATTTCGTTTAATTTACCCCTGAACAACTACAAATTAATAGTTTACACCCTATGTCTCCAATACAGGTGTAAACACGGTCCGTCTAAAATTGTACCTTTTTTCTGGAAGTCATTATGGAACCCACTAATAATATAAAAGGAGTGTAATCCATGGAAGAACAAAAAACACCTCAATCTGACTTTTTAGACCCAAATAGCCGACAGAACGCACAGTCCGGAACCCCATCCTACTATAAACCTTATATACCCAGGGACAGGACACCCGAATATCAGGCATTTAAAGCCCGGGTAATATCAACCAAAGGATTGATAGCTACCATATTCAGTTTCCTTCTCGCCATTCTTTTTATAGAAACTATTTTTCTTGGTTCGGCTGGTATATCAGTTCCAATTTTTGCTATAGCCTTCTATTCTGCCATCCTTTATTTTTTTAATGAGAATAATCTAAAACTAAGCAAGCCGGGTATATACCTTACTCTTCCGGTATTCCTTCTTGCCTTCAGCTTTTTCCTGCATCACAATCCAAGTACCCAGTTCATTACCTGGCTAACTCTTATAAGCCTTGTTTGTATTCAACTTGTAATGTTGGGGACCAATCCTGCAGAGGGGCTTTTTACCTTTGATATGGTTGTAAAAGTAGCAAAAAATATCTTTGGTCGCGCATTTTCAAACTTCTGTATACCATTTTTCTCTTTTAAGGTGCTAAAAATTCGAAAGACTAATGCCTCAAAAAATGTAATACTTGTTCTGATAGGATTGGCAGTATCTTTGCCGGTTGTTTTGATATTGACGGGCCTCTTTATGAGTGCCGATGCTGTTTTTGAAAATGCTGTTAATACTGTTATTAACTTTATAGGGTTTGACTTTGGCAATATATTTGGTGATATTTTTCTTGGTTTTTTTGGGGGAGTCTTTCTGGCAGCTGTACTGCTTGGGCTAAAATTTGAGGAGCAAAAGCAGAAGTCTGCCGGTAAGTTGGGAAATTCTCTGGATGGCGTGGTTATCGGGTCCTTCCTTACGATAATAAATATACTTCTGATCGCTTTTGTCGGCTTTCAATTTGCATATCTTTTCGGAGGAACTGAAAACATAACGCTGTCAGACATGACCTATGCCGAATATGCAAGGAGGGGATTCTTTGAGTTGGCATCGGCATCTGGTATTATTTTTTCAATTGCCCTCTTTGTCCTTATTATGACAAAAAAACGAGTAAATAAACTTCCTGTGTGGGTTCAGCTTTGCACTGTGTGTCTCTGTCTGTGCAATGGTGTTCTGCTTATTTCTGCTCTTAAAAGAATGCTGTTATACGTAGATGTATATGGACTTAGCGTTAAACGAGTTTTAACACTTTGGTTCATGTGCCTTATCGGGCTCTGTCTTGTATGGCTAATCATAAAGTGTTTTATTCCCAAAATTGATGTTATGAAGCTAATTGGTATCACTGTGATTACTTGTGTATGTATTTTAAGTCTTGCTAATACCGAAAGAATGATTGCCAGTTACAATATTGAACGTTATATGAGCAACCCAGATACAATAACAATTGATGTGCACCATCTTGGACAGCTGTCGTATACTGCCGCACCAGAGTTAGCCAGGCTAAAGAATTTGGACTCGAAAGATGCGCAGTTTACAAAGGACGACATTATTAAGGCCTTGATTAACCAAAAATCCAGACTAGAAGAGAGAAACGTCCTCTACGGATTTACTCTTGATAGTATTGAAGCTCGCAAGGCCTTTAAATCTATAGCCAAGTAACCTCTTCCTTACTATACAGATTGACATATCGTTTTACTAATGCTATGTTTACTAATAATCAGAAAAACCAGTAGATCTGTATTGTAAAGGAAGATTCTTATGTATGCAAACACAAATGAGTTGTTTTTATTCCGGAATTTTGAGCATCAGCTGTTATTTGATAAATTCACCTACATAATTAACAATTATGAAAGTATTAATTATGAGGAGATTAGAAAGACCATTTACCTTTGCACTAATGATCTTGTTGAGTTGGGTATACTCTACGGTTTTGAGGGTAACCTATGGCATAGCTTTTTAACTTATTCGTTGGTCAATAGCGAGAATGCCTTTTCCAGGTCTCTGGAAATAGGCGGCTCAGCATCCGGCACTGTTTCAGATCTGTCATTAAGAGATTTTAGCGTATTTAAACAACTATTTGATTTCGACCTCAGTTTGATTGATAAGGTTCTTGGAATAGAATGTTTATACCATATATCCAACTTTAAAAACTCTGTAAGAACTAAGGCCTTGTTGGATGCTGATATAATTTCGGCCCTAAAGCAGCTGACTGAAAATCTGAGTGGATGTGAAAATGAGGAAGCGTTTTATGAATATATCAGCAGCTTTTACAAAACATACGGAGTCGGAAAATTCGCTATGTACAAGGCTTTCAAGATTGGTTCCTGCGGGCATACGGTTGATATTATGCCGATTTCGGTAACAGAAGACATTCACCTTAATGACCTGGTGGGCTACGAGCATCAAAAGAAGGAACTTATTAAAAATACTGAAGATTTTATTAATGGATATAAGGCAAATAATGTTTTACTATATGGAGACAGCGGGACTGGTAAATCCTCCAGTATTAAGGCAATATTAAACGAGTTTTCTTCACGTGGGCTAAGAATGATAGAAGTTTATAAGCACCAGTTCAGTGATTTACAGGAAATTATTCAACAAGTGAGAAACAGAAACTATAAATTTATTATTTACATGGATGACTTATCTTTTGAGGATTACGAAACCGAGTATAAATATCTTAAGGCTATAATTGAAGGGGGGCTTGAAGCTAACCCCCACAATGTGCTTCTGTATGCAACTTCTAACAGAAGGCATCTTATCCGTGAAAAATGGAGTGATAAAGATGACAGGGATGATGATCTCCATACAAATGATACCGTTCAGGAAAAGCTTTCCCTTGCATCCAGGTTCGGACTAACAATACTCTATATTTCTCCGAATAAGAAAGAATTTAACAACATCGTCAGGGTTCTTGCGGAAAAAAACAATATCCTCCTTCCGGAGGAAGAACTCTTTTTGGAAGCAAATAAGTGGGAAATGCGTCATGGAGGCTTATCAGGCAGAACGGCTCAGCATTTTATAACCTATCTGAATACCCGTATAACTCGTCAGATATAAAGCCTGTGCTTTCTGGCAAAAAGCTTCTCTTGAATAAAAGCTAATTCTTATCAGGAAATAAATCCTCTTGAACCTCCCCAGAAAATCTGGCTCCTACTACAATATCAAACATTATTTTTGCCATATCTTCAGGTGGGGTTCTCATACCATCCTCCAGCCACTGCTGGAACAATTAAAGTCTGGTGCTAAGAGTATAAAAGAAGGTCAAGAAACCTTAAATAGTGCACTGAACAATCTTGGAACAGGAATGACAGCTTTAAAGGATGGTATTAAGAAGAGCAGTGATGGCTTGTCGGTAATATCAGATGGTATAACAAAGGGTAATGAATTTCTTACTCAACTTACTGATACTCAAACCTTCTATATTCCTAAAGAAGCCTTTGATAAACCTGATATAACAAAGATGCTTGATTTCTATATGTCCGAAGACAGAAAGCTTGTCAAGCTGACGGTAGTTCTCGAATCAGAGCCCTATTCGGATGCTGCGATAGATCTTATTGACGATATAAATGCTGTAGTCAAAAGTGAACTTAAGGGAGCCACCCTTGAAGGTGCTGAGTTTGGAATTGCGGGTCCTACTGCAACCTCCCACGATCTCCGTGATATTGCAACCCACGATATAACCTTTACCCAGATAATAGTACTTGCAGCAATATTTATACTGTTGGTAATAGTTATAAAGGATTTTTTGACGCCGCTCTACATTGTTGGTTCACTTTTAGCAGCGTATTATATGGCATTATCCGCTACAGCCTTTATCTCCAAACTATTATTTTCAAGTGCGCAGGCTGGGCTTTCCTGGAATGTACCATTCTTCTCATTTGTTACCATTGCAGCCCTTGGTGTCGATTACAGTATATTCTTCATGATGCGTTATAAGGAATACCCTAATACTTCAAGAAAGACAGCTGTAATAACAGCTGCAAAGAATATAGGTGGAGTCGTTATATCCGCAGCAGTAATACTTGCCGGAACCTTTGCAACTCTGTATCCCTCAAGGATTATTGTTTTAATGGGGTTGGCAATCTGCGTTGTAATTGGGTTGTTCCTGTTAGCGTTTATTCTTCTCCCGGCGGCCCTTCCTGCATTGATGACCTTACCCGAAAGAAAGAAATCCGATCAAGCTACTGGAGTTCAAAAAACCTTTGTTTAGTTGTTTATTTGGAAAAGCCGAATCCGTTAACCCATGGACTCGGCTTTTTAACAATATGCTCAGTATGAACAATCCATCCGGAGAATTCGCGGCTCAAGCACATCACATAGAAATTAATATTTACTATTCATTAAGGTATATACTTACCTTACTTTGAATCAGCTTTGCAGTATCTTCAGCTGTCTTCTTTCCCGCGAAGAAATCCTTTACTCCCTCAGTGATAATTTGTGAGGCTTGCTCTTCTTGGTATGGACAAACCTCAAGTGAGTCTATCATTTTATTTACCATTTTTACATCATCTTCATTTAAGGCTCTGATTTTTCGTCCCTTTTCTTTATAAGCCTGATAGATGTAATTACGTTCAATTTCAACTTTTGCCTTCTTATCCAGAGCACTTATATTGATTGGGAATTGATACATATCTTCCCTGCTCTGAATTTCATCTGAAAGAAGTAACTTAATAAATTCCCAAGCTTCTTTCTTAAGTTTTGAATTATTATTGATGGCATAAGTCCTGCCGGAATAAAATGTATTGGAAGCTCTCTTGTCACTATATGAGGGTGCATTGAAAAATACCACTTCACCATTCATCAAACTTTGAGTCTGTATTACACTCTGATAATTGCCGAAATAACTTCTCATAAATCCAATTGTTCCCGGGTCAAGCATTTTATAAAGTTCAGCTATATCAAGCTTAGGACTGGTGACTCCCTTATCTGTAAATTCCTTTGCAAATTTCAGTAAATCAATGAATTCCTTTGAGTCGAATTTACAAGTTCTATTATCCAAATCAATATAATTCCCCTCTTCAGCTTGAAGAAGCAATCCGAATATCTCTTCCGGCGACGTCTTATCAAGTGCATATTGGTCCGGTTTTCCATCCCCGTTAGTATCTTTTGTAATTTTTTGGGCTATTTCCAGAAAATCTCCCCATGTCCATTTAGTATCATCTACCTTAATTCCTTCCTTATCCAGGATGGTTTTATTAGCAGCAAAGGGAGAAAAACCGAAATTTACAGGCATTGCAAACAGATTTCCTTTATACTTGAACGCATCCAGAATATTTTGCTTGTAATTGTTTATATCAAAGGCTTTATCCTCTTTTATCATATCACTAAGGTTGACCAGAGTATTTTTATCTATATACCTCTTATAGGGAAGGCCATCTATCTCAAGAATATCCGGACCTTGACCGGCCATTAATTCAGTAGTTATAACTTTTCTGAAATCCTCTTCTGCCTTCTGAGCCCTATTAACTTCATCATCACTTGGACCGTCAGCACTTGTGCTTATAGTTGCTGCTGTAAAATCCTTTAAATCTATCTTTATATCGGGATACTTTTTCTGAAATTGCGCAATTGCTGATTCCAAATACTTTTCAGAATACCTGGTATAAATGCTGAGTGTTTTCTGATTAGCTGTATTGGGCTTAACCTTGGATGGAGAATATTTATAAAGCAGTGAGATACTCTTATTCGTCGAGTGATCCATCTTAAAAGCCAATATGTAAATATTTTTATCCTTATCTAAGATAAAGTCATTCATATGAATTCCTGTATCCAGAAGTGACGACTGCTTAAGATCAAAAACATATCCTTCTATTTTCCCTTCAGGTGTACAGGCTATCAGGCCTTTTTCAGTGAAAATATATAGTTTCTTATTTATGTGGCTATACTTCATTTCCCTCATATAATGACCTGAGTCTAGCTCTATCACCAGTTTACCCTTGTCCTGATTCAAGCTGATACTTTCAACAGAAGATTTGCCGGATTCTCCGCTGAAGGAACCCATCAGAAGGTTATCCTTATCATCGATTTCAATATAGTCAGTCAGCTTTGCTTCAATTTCCTTTATTTTTTTACCCTCAGAGTTCAAAACCTCAATCTTAGCCCTTCTCATAAGTAGATATATATTTCCACTTGTATCAACTGCAATGTCGGTTGTCCCAGCCTGTTCATCAGTATATGTCTTTTTTCCAAGGTCAAAGCTTTTCAGTTTTTCGCCCTTGGAGTCATATATCACTATAGAAGTTTCAACTTCCCTTTTTTTGTCTTCCGCTTTTACCTCACCGTATTTTTCCCTTGCCACATATCTGTTATCCTGTGAATCAAGTGTAAAAATGGAATCAGAATCATCAGCTTTGTACTCCTGAATTCTTTTACCGTTTGAATCCACTGTAACATTATAGAAATCCTTTTCTTTCAGCGCTGTTAAGGCCAGTTGGTTTTTAGAGTCCAACCCTATTCTCATACCTAATCTGTCAAATCCGAGATCCTTTCCGATATCCTGTTCTTGATAGTTAGTTACATTTTTCATATCAAAAACATTTTCAGCTGTCGCTGTATCCTTTTTGCCACATGCACTAATACTCATGACAATAGATGCCGCAAGTAAAGTACATAATATCCTTTTTTTCATTTTTGATAACCACTGTCCTTTCTTTTTACCGTAATTCACGATTAAGAAGGCCTACTCATAAGCTACTTTTAATACGTAAATTACTTATATATTCTTTATATACCTGATTTTAACAACTGAAATATACCATATAATTATGTTGAAGGGAATAGGTGCAAGCTTTTATTTACATTTATCAGCTAAATTTTACACTTTGTTCATATTAAATTACTAACCCTAGTATTTAATTAGAAATTGCTGGTAATAATAAGAACAATCCGTAAGTGGTTAATTTTAGAAGTTAACGGTATAAGCATATGAAAGGAGAGTTAATATGGGTGATAAAGGGAGTCCGAAGAAGGCACCAAAAATGACCAAGAAAGAGGCCAGAGCCGCTAAAAATGCAGCTCGTAACAGTAAGAATACTGAGGCTTAAAAGTCATCTGTTACTTACTAATAGTACTCTTAATTTAAACATAATACTTGCACAAAAAAAGAAATTGCGGAGCAATTTCTTTTTTTACTATCACACTTTTTATTATTCTAATAAATTAATTCCCTTGATAGATTTTTCTATATTTTCAACAAAGGTTCTCGCATCATCCCGGGTTCCAACTATATCTCCAAAATGAATCGGCACCGCAACAGCCGGTTTAATTATATTAGCAGCCTGAACAGCTTCAGCTGATGTCATTGTATAAGTACCTCCAACAGGTAAGAAAACTACATCAGACTTTATATCCTTCATTTCCGGAATAACGTCTGTATCTCCTGCAAAGTAATACCTGATATTATTCACAGTTGCAACAAAACCCACCCAATTACTTTCTTTTTTGTGGAAGGCTTTGTTGGTATTATAGGCTGGTACTGTACGGAATTCTAGTCCATCTACTTCATAACTCTTGTTTGGTACAACAGCAATTATATTGGTAAAACCTGCCTGGACAGCAGTTTCCACAGCATCTCTCGGTATTACTAATACAGTACTGTCCTTCGCCAACTTTTTGATATCCTCCGTCGAGAAGTGGTCTCCATGGCTGTGGGATATTAGTATAATATCCGCATCCTTAGGTTCGCCTTCAATTCCAATAGGATCAAAATAAATTACTTTAGTGCCATGTATTTTTATAGTAGAATGCCGGATATGACTTACCACCTGAAGCAGCTCCTTCAGTATAGCAGCTTTATTATCCGAACCATTCTCAAAAGACTGTGCGGTCATTTTCTATGCCCCTCCCTCTTTGTAATTGACTGTATACTTTATAATTGAATATTTATTACCGAATTAGTAATAATGACTTCTCGCCTACATAATAGATACATAGCTTGTGAAGCGGTCTTGTCATTGCGACATAAAGTAATTTGATATCAAGTTCACTTTCGGAATAGTTTTCCCTGTTGACATTGGATAACAAAACAACATCAAATTCTAGACCTTTTGACAAATAGGATGGAACAATAACTATTCCGCTTTTGTACTCCATTTCATTACCGGTTATTAAGCTGATGTCTTTATGATCTTTTTTCAGTAGCGGCAATATTCTTTGGCATTCCTCCATAGTTTTACATATCACTGCAATGGTCTTATGTCCCATACTTATATACTCACTGATTTTTTCTGAAATACTCGAGGCTGTCCTATCAAATGATTCCATAGGAATGTATTCAACAGGATCCCCGTGCCTTATAACTGGCTTACCTCTATACATCTCAAGACTTTCAAGCTTTCCCATGACCCCATTGGCTGCTTCCATTATCTCAACTGTGGTTCGATAGCTTTGTTCCAGAGTCAGAAATTCGCATTTCTTTCCTTCAAATACCTCTTCGACAATCTCATCCCATTGCCGTACACCTCTGTAGGAATGTATTCCCTGACATAAGTCTCCCAGAATTGTAAATGAACTGTCATTAACAATCTTTTTTAGTACATAAAATTGAAATGCGCTGAAATCTTGGGCTTCATCGATAACGATATGTTTTACAGGAACCTTTTCATCCATGCCATAAATCTTGTACTTCAAGTATATTACAGGTGCCAGGTCTTCCAGCTCCAACTGCTTGCTATTTAAAATTTCCAGAGTATACTTCCTTGTAAATTCGCAGGTCTCCTTATCAACATATTTGCCGGCAAGTTGATCAAAGGTTTCATTGTCTTCCATCAGATCAAAATAATACTGGTAAGGACTTAGTTTGGGCAGACTGTCTACATATTCCTTCACTAGAGTTTTTGATACCTTTTCTATCTTCTCAATAACCCGATCCCTTTTATCAAAGGCTTCCCTGACAAACTTTTGTCTCTCAGCCTCATCATTTATTTTTACTCTGGCCAGTACAACCTTTTTGTCACATTCAGCTTCTATTTGTGAAATGAATTGCTGTTTGCTGGTTTTAAGCCGTGTAGATAAGCTCTTTTTTATTTCGTTCATTCTCTGGGCTATTGGCCACATGCCGTACTGTGTAAGAAATAAATTATTTATTTCCTCATAGGTATAAATAACCTTTGTGCCCAGCATTAAGTCCTTTTTAGGTATAAAGCTCTGCTCTATTTTATCAATATAATAATCAATTAATTCTTTAAAATTCATCGATGTTTTAAGTATAGAAGCCTTCCTCAAGCTGTCATTATACTCTTCCTGTCTTACTGTCGTATTATGGTTTACAAACCAATTAAGCTTGTTGTTAGCATCAGTAAGCTGAAATTTTCTTCCAATAAGTTCAATGGCAAAATCCTCAAATGTTGTCTGTTTGACCCTTTCAACACCAAGTTCCGGAAGAACCTCTGATATATAATTCAGGAAAAGCCTGTTCGGAGCTATTATCATAAAATTCTCAGGTTCAAAAGTCTTTTCAAATGTGTAAATTAGATAAGCTATTCTGTGAAGTGCTATTGTAGTTTTACCGCTCCCGGCTACTCCCTGAACTATGAGAGGTTTCCACATCGGGGCTCTGACAATTCTGTTCTGTTCCTCCTGTATCGTTGAAACAATTTCCTTTAACCTATTTTCAGCATTTGCCCCCAGGTAGGTTTGCAGAAATTCATCGTTTGTAGTTATATCTATATCAAATATCTCTTCCAGCTTCCCGCCATTAATTGCGAATTGCCTTTTTAAGAGCAATTCTCCCTCAATTGTGCCATCAGGACAAACATAGCTCGAGTTTCCCAATCTGCCTTCATAGTAGAGATTCGCAATCGGCGCACGCCAGTCGACAATAATTATCTCCTGATCTTCATCTCTCGCAAGGGACATCTTTCCGATATATAGCCTCTCCTGTTTATCTGTTCCGTTTTCCTTAAAGTCTACCCTTGCAAAATATGGCTTGCTCCTGGCTGTATTAAGGTTTCGAACCTTCAGAGCCAGAGTATCGTGGAGCATTGTATTTACCATTATGCTTGTATAATCGGCACTGCTGTCTCCACTCATGTGTCTTTGTACATTTTCAAGTTCATTTCCAATCTTTGTTCTCTTCTCCAATGCTCGCTCCAGACTTATTTCAACATAGTCCAGAGTATACCTGCACCTTTCAAGCTCTTCCTTATAAGCCGGATGGTTTGCAGCTGACATATTGTACCTCCTTCTACGTTCAGCAAGTGTATGTAAATGACACTAGTAAACGCATCTGTAAACTTATTTTTACTGTTCTTTACACATAGGTAAATATAATTTTTTACTGTACAAGAATTATATTGCCTTTGTGGTTATAAACAGACTTTTATTATATATTCTTCCATTTTTAAAATCAACGATTGTAACAGAGTCTTAAAATATATTTTAACAACTTGTGACAAGGATATTTTGATTAAATAATTTAATATTAATATTGACGTTTAATTTAAATTTTAATACAATTTTGTTAATACTTATGTTATCTAATTAATAAATTTATTAATTAGAGTGTATCAGGAGGATATCATGGATACCATTCAAATTTATGCCGATCAAAAGAAAGGCGTTATCAGTAAACATATATACGGGCAGTTTTCCGAGCATCTCGGAAGGTGTATATACGAAGGCTTTTGGGTCGGAGAGGACTCTCCAATACCGAACACAAAAGGTATAAGGAATGATGTAGTAGAAGCCTTAAAGAATATTAAAATTCCAAATCTCAGATGGCCTGGAGGCTGTTTCGCTGATGAGTATCACTGGAAGGACGGAGTAGGCCCGAAAAGCGATAGAAAGTATATGATTAATACTCATTGGGGTGGAGTTGTTGAAAACAACCACTTTGGGACTCATGAATTTATGCTGCTCTGTGAGCTCCTTGACTGTGAGCCTTATATCTGCGGAAATCTTGGCAGCGGTACAGTACAGGAAATGTCTGAATGGGTTGAATATATGACCTTTGATGGTGAGTCACCCATGGCAAGGTGGCGTAGGGAAAACGGACATGAGGAACCTTGGAAGCTGAAGTATTTTGGTGTTGGAAATGAGAATTGGGGCTGCGGCGGTAATATGAGAGCTGAATACTACGCCGATGAATACAAGCGTTATCAAACTTACTGCCGTAATTACGGAAATAATAAGCTCTTTAAGATCGCTTGCGGACCAAATTCTGCTGACTATCACTGGACAGAAGTACTGATGAAGGAAGCTGGCAATATGATGGACGGACTCAGCCTCCATTATTATACCGTTGAAGGTGATGTTTTTGAAAACAAAGGGTCCGCGATAGAGTTTAATGAAAAGGGCTGGTTCCAGATAATGAAGAACTCTCTCTTTATGGAAGAACTGGTTACTAAGCATTCTGCGGTTATGGATGTATATGATCCGAAAAAGAAAGTTGCACTTGTAGTTGATGAATGGGGCACCTGGCACGAGGTTGAGCCCGGTTCAAACCCCGGTTTCCTGTTTCAGCAGAATACTCTACGCGATGCTCTTTCAGCCGCAACTCATCTTAATATTTACAATAACCACTGCGACCGTGTGAAAATGTCTGCAATTGCGCAGGTTGTCAATGTTCTTCAGGCAATGATTCTGACAGAGGGTGAAAAAATGCTTCTCACTCCTACCTATCATGTATTTGATATGTTCAAGGTTCATCAGGAAGCAGAACTGGTTAATTCTATAGTGACTTGTGAGGATTATGAGCTTGAAGGTAAAAAGATTCCGCAGCTTAACGCCTCCGCATCTGTTGATGCCGACGGTAAGCTGAATGTTACTATCTGTAACCTCAATCCAAACAAAGATGCTGACCTGAGCCTTGATCTTAAAGGCTTTAAACCATCAGTAGTTAGAGGTAAGGTTCTTACTGCTGATACTATGAACAAGCATAACAGCTTTGAAAATCCTAATGCTCTTTCAGTTGTTGACTTTAAAGGCTTTACTTCCAGTGATACAGGCTTGACGCTCAAGCTTCCTAAAATGTCTGTCGTTCAGCTGGAACTTTCAAAATAAAATTCCCGGTAATACTGCATGCATGCGTCTTAATTGTCAGGAATTAAAGGACATTTTGTTATCAGAAGTATGACAGAAAATTTTGAAGTAAGCTGAGGAAAGGTCATGACTGAATTAAAAGAATGTAAAGGCTGTTCCGCAACAGTTCACCATTCGTTTGAAGAAGTAAAATCTAATATGGCGGAATATATTAAAACAATTGAACCCGATCTGCGTACTGACCATGAACTTTATAGCAAACGTCTTGCGCAGTGCTCCAGCTGTCCCGGGCTCTATTATGAAAGTACCTGCCGTTACTGCGGTTGCTTTGTCCAAATGAGGGCACTGCGCAGAGCCGTTGATTGCCCCAACCCTGAGGGCAGCAAATGGCAAGATTTATAACAGAAATCCCCCAACCCGTGCGACTCATATCGTCCCGTGTGGGTTGGGGGATTATTTTTATTTATTTTACCTGGTCAAAAAGTCCGCAAAAAACTATTTGGATTTATTAATCTATGTTCCCTCAGAAGAACTAACACTGGGAGGTGTATTACGTCTACCAAGGTAAAGAGAAAGCAGGAACAGTACAAATACTCCCAGTTGAATTATGGCAGCACCACGGTATACTGTAAGTATTCCGAATCCTGAAATAAGATTGCCTGTAAGGACATTTCCGATAATTCCGCTTAACCCCACATAAATGGCTGTCGCTACAGTCTGAGCTGTAGCTTTTAATTCTGCTGGGGCCAACGAGTCTATATAGTAAATGCTTCCGGCTAGAAACATCCCATAGGAAAACCCGTTCAGTGACTGAGAAAAAATTATTATAGCCGGCCCCCAGTCTACTGAATATATAAATAGACGTATTGAGTAAACAAACATACCTGTCAGAATCAAATACTGGGGTTTGAATTTTTTAACCAACCTACTTGATATCAAGAGAATAGGTACTTCTGAGAACGCACTTATGGCATTCGCTATACCATATAAATTGTCGTCTCCTCCAATTTGCTTTATTAAAGTTGCAAGAAAACTGTACACCGAGGTCATTGCCATAAATGTTATGCAGGATAAAATTACGAATACTGTATAGTTGAAGTTCTTAAGCAGCCTTCCAACCTTTAGCTCCCTTAATGTTAAAGGCTTTGCAGATAAGCCGTCTTCGTCCTGTTTATATTTAAATAATGTTGCGCACATTATCAGAGTTAAGAAGCTAATACTTGAATACTAAAAATATTACATTGAAAAACGTCACCGTTATAAGCTTACCATTAACTATTACTAATAAGGAAAACCCGATTGAACCCCATAATCTGAAAGAACCGTAAGACTTTCCGCTGTTCTTGATACTAAGTATTGTCCAGCTGTCCAATAGAGGAGACATACCACAATAGAAAAATTGTATCAACGGAAGAAGTAGAAATATTATATATTGACTTGTAACGAGGGGTAATAGTGCAATAAGGACACTTGCCATTAAAATTGAAAAGAGATATACCCTTTTTATAGACCTGATCTTATCGCTTAACATCCCCCATAACGGCTGCCCTACCAGTGTGGCAATTGAATTAAGCATTAATATTACACCTATCTTTGCTGTACTAACATTATTATTCATAAGATAAACTACCACAAACGGATTATAAGCACCTACTGCAGCCCACGAGAATAAGTGCAAGATTTTAAAATTACCGGCTATATTTTTTAGAACTTTCATGTTATATAGAATTTTGACTCCCCCAAGATTCAGATTAAATAAACCTATTAAAACTCTATTAACGGATTAATATATTTTAATTCCATTTTAATAATAAATGTATAATTCTATACTGTTACTATATAAAATAAAATAACGTCGGTTATTTTAACTCCGACGTTATAATACTTAAGTCCTGAATTTCTTATGTTTATAAGAATATTAATATCTAATGTTGTATATTCTAGTTTAATTTCGGAACCATTTTACTCATGCTATAGCTTATATCATATAACACTTTCCATCTTTACCCTATCAATTTAATTTTATAGTTTCAGATCCTGATCCAAGAACATCATTAATAGTAAGTGTCAATCCGGTAGTATTTTCCGGAATCTCATATACAATTCCGCCTCTTCTTTCTGCTTTAGCGGCTACGCTTCCATCAATCATCTCAATCTTTTCTTCCTCAAGATTTGCTGAACCTATTAATGAAATGTCATATTCTTTTCCCGAACCATCCTTTAAGTCAAACATCATTATTGAACTCAAGGGTTGTTCCTCATCAGTACTATTTTTTACAGTCATGTCAATCATAAGATAAATATTTTCCTCATTAGCTCCGAATAAATCTCCACCTTTAGTGAATTTTATTGAACTTATAGTATACTCTACATCCCCCACCTTAACTGTCTTATCAATTTTGCTCCATGCCTCTGTTGAGCTTTTAGATGATGTAACCTCTGTCCCGCAGGCACTCAAAGTAAAAATGATAGCAATTATTAACATTATAACTGTTAGTTTTTTCATAAAATATTACTCCCTCTTTTTTCAAAAAATTAACGCTGGATAAATTTTGTCCAGCGTTAATTCTAAATAGTTTTAATTAATCAATTCGAACTTAGGCTGCTGTGGCTTGTTGTCTCTGTACTTTCGGTTTATAAAAAAATGCGAGTATTCCACCGATTACAAATAAGAATGTTCCCAATAAGGAAGCTGGAAATATAATTGCAGGAACAATAGCTGATACAAGAAAAATAATAGCACTTATTTTCTTTAGCTTATTTATCAAAATTAATCCAACAAGTGATAGAATGCCTCCACCGATTACAAAAGGCCCGCAGTCCTTTCTGCTTTTATAATTTTCCAATTCATCTTTAAGAACATCTCCTAAGCCAAAATCGTCTCCAGATGCTGTATATTCATCCAGTTCAGCCTTAGCAGAATTGTAATCTGTGATCCAGAATACGCCTAAAGCCAGTGAGGCGATAATACCAATGATAACTAAAATTGTTATTGCTATTCTCATTACTGATTCCCCCTTGAAGTAATAAATTCATCTAATTTTACCAATCATTATTTAATTTGTCAATAGTCTACAAGTTATAACAAAATTATCCACTATATACTTTTTTACTCCAATATTTTACACTAATAACCACTTTTTTATTAGCTTTATACCTCAGTTCTGTATTAAATGACAATATTATCCACTTTTTTGTAATGTCCAGAACAATATTTTACATCAATTCTTGCTTACCCGTAAACGGGTCCACGTACTCTATCAAACTTAATTGGTCGTTTGTTATGTCTTCCTGTAACTGCTTCCTAATATATTCTTCAATTCTTTTTGCATTCTTACCAATATCCCGCTTTATTTTTCCGCCTATTACTTGCCTACGATATTTTAGTGCAAACACTATATGATATTTGCAAATATATTTACTGTGTGCTAAACTTTCACTACCCATTTGGATACCTCCTTATTATTGTAATTGCGGTTGGCAAATCTGCAACTATTTTAACAAGACGGCTTTTTTTTTTCCACTCAAAGCTATAAGCTTTTCTGAACACACGTAGAACGTGTGGTATTCGTTACACAAAAAGTGTAGCAAAATGAAATCTCTTTCTTTTTGCTACACTCTCCATTAAAAATCTTGTTATTCATAAGTCTTACAGTAGGCCCCTTTACTTATAAGATTATGAACATTATTATTCCATATACCACTATTTAGACAATAGATTATACAATAACTGCACCATTTCCGCACGGTTAGTTTTTACTTTGGGATTTAGTTTATTTCCACTAACTCCGAGGATTCCTGTTTCAGCAAACAGTGCCATGGCTTCTTCTGCCCAGACTGATACCTGCCCGGCGTCTTCATAGTCTGTAATAGCCCTTCCATTTGTTCCTTCAGGAAGCTGATCAATGATCTCCAATGCCTTGTATGCCATGGTAATCATCTCCTCCCTTGTGATTTCCTTGTCGGGAGAATACAGAGTGTTTCCTGTTCCAGCTGTTATACCAAGCCTTCTGGCTGCAGCCAAATAGCCTGTATAATAGCTGTTTCCAGCATCTGCAAAATTATTCTCGCTTGCTGTATCGGGAGATATTCCGTAGGCTTTCATAAGCATAACAAGGAACTCAGCTCTGGTCAGGCTTTTTTTCGGACTGAAATTCCCATTGCCGGTACCTGCAGTAATTCCTCTTGCTGCTGCAAATTCTACCGCATTGGCATACCATGCACTTTTTGCCACATCCTTAAAGGCTACATTATTATATCCTACCGCATATTGTGAAAAATGACGGGTTTCAAATTTAACTGCTTTTTTCACCGGATCATACTTACTGTTACTTACTGCTTTAACCCCTCCTTTACTATCGATATAGTAAAGGAGAATGGCATCAAAGTCCTCCGTTTCCGATGGTGTATATGAAACCGATACTTCCACACCTCCGTCGAACTGCGAGATTTTTTTCTCTCCGCTGTAAATACTGATGTCAAGTACCGGTCTGTCACCTACATTTTTCTTAGCCTGCTCCGGTAAAGAAGAATTAACAATATTTGTGACGATAATTCCCAGATCACCCTGTACCTGATTATAAAGCCCAGCAAGGGCTGCCTCACTGAAGGTAACAGTAGTAAAAGGAGTAGTCACTTTAAGACTGCTAACCTTATTTTGCATTAGTAACTCAACAGCAGCTCTCGGAATGAGAATTTCTAAGCTCTTTGCTGCTTGCGCAATGTCTACTCTTACTTCAACCTCCACAACCCCTCCGGATTCTATTCGGCTCAAGGCTTGATTTACAGCGTTGCGTATATAACTAATACTGATTCCAGCAATGGCCTTTCCATTACTGTCTGTAGTCACCTTAACTGCATTTTGGTCAGCCGTTGTACTATTGGAGGAAGCTGAAGTACTAGATGAAGAACTGCTTCCGCCTGTTGAAGTGCTTTCCTTATAAGGAATCTGAATGACCACCGTAGTAAGCGGCTCCAACTCTATTGAGTTCTTGGTCAGAACAAATCCAGATTTCTGTTTCACCTCTGTGGTTCCTGCTTCATCATTGTCTACAAGCACCCTTCCTGACGTTAAATTTTCCTGTAGATTCCAAGTTCTAAATTTGCTGTCCGCATTTACAAATACGTAATAGGTGCCTGTCTTATCCGTTGAGACATTCTTATACCCGATTACAAGATCATTTGCTTTAACTCCATCTGATTTGATAAGTGTCACATTGGAGTTGACCAGTTTCTGACTTCCCAACCTGAAGGCATTAGTGGATTTTCTGAGGGCTATCAGTCCAACGGTATACTTCTGGGTTACGGCATTAACCGGGTATAATTCAGAATTTGTAGCTTTTGCCCAATCAAATTTGTTTATAGCATCGGATGAATCATAGGAGTCATGAATAAAGTATCCAAAAACCTTGCCAAAGTCATCCATTAATGCATGGTACTTCTGTTCGGGAACACCATCACCCAGCCATTGCTTGGTTCTACCGTATTCTTGCCCGGCATGGATGAAAGCGGTTCCCTGTGAAGTTAACACAAGCGAATTTCCCAGTCTTATTCTCTTATGAATTTCCAGGTTATTTTCAGGTATAGCCGGATCCTTCTTTATGGATTGTGCAATAACATCATACAGGGTAAGGTTGTCATGTGCTTCAATATAGCTGACAATATCTCCAGGGTCATCCTCTGTAACATTTCCTGGCTGCCCTTTGATATTGTTGGATATTACATTTATATCTCTGGCACCACCTGTAATAAACCTGGGCTCGCCTTCATTTCCGAAGCCGGATTTCAGCTCATTTCTGACTTCGTCGGAAAATACCCCTACCGTGTCTGTTTTGTCCATCCAGTCCTGATCTGCTGCCTTTCCGCTGAGAGAAGGGTCAGCCAGATACCCTGAGAAGGTTCTCCAGCCCTCACCGATAAATAATGCGTTCGGGTTGATGGTTATTGCCTCATCACAGGCTTTTTGAATAGCATCATAGGTGGCGTCTCCCATCATATCAAATCTCATTCCGTCAATTTTATATTCCTTAAACCAATATTTCACTGAATCAACCATAAGTTTTTCTGACATTTTATGGTTTGTAGCCAGATTATTACCGAATCCTCCAAGGAAATTCCCGTTGGCATCCTGAAAATGATAGTAGTTGGGTACTATATCATTTAAAAATTCTGCTCTTGCCATATGTGTATATACGACATCAAGTATAACACCCATACCTGAATCGTGAATAGCATCAATAAGCTCCTTCAACTCTCTTATCCTTAACTCGGGATCGGCAGGATTTTCTGAATATGCACCGTCAGGTGAAAAATAGTTATGAGGGTCATATCCCCAGTTATAATTGTTTCCCTGCGCTGAATAACCGTTTTCTCTTTTACCCATATCAGCTTCATCACCGTAATACCAGGACATTACCGGAAGCAATTGCACATGTGTTACGCCTAGAGATTTGAGGTAGTCTAGCTTGTCAATAAATGCCTTATAGGTTCCCCATCTTGCATTTAGATCCTTTTCAACACTGACGTCGGATGTAAAATCTCTGACATGGACTTCCCAGATTACTGCATCCTCCCGCTTTTCATACCCTTTGATATGAGCCTGGTCAAATCCAGTCGGGTTGGTACTGCTTAAATCCACAATAGCTGCTTTGCCCACGATGTCTCCATCAGGACCTGCATTCCCTGCTGTATCCACCCTGGATACAGCCATTGATTTTGCATATGGATCTAGTACCTTTTTTGTAATTCCATCATTTGTCACCTTATATTGATAGAAATACCCTCTCAAGTCATCTATCCCTAAATCGTCTGGATTAGCTTGTACCGACCATACACCTTTCTCCCCTTTTATAAGCTCAAGGCTTCCTATCAGCTTCGAGGAATCCTTTTTATCGTAGAAGTTTGCAACGACCTTTGTGGCTTTTGGCGCCCATAGCTTTAAGACAGCACTTCGGTTGCTGTAAGTTGCGCCAAGATCATCACCACTGTAGTAATATAATTCGTCAACCAATCTCCAGCCAGAGGTTGCAGTGACGGTTCTTTCCGAGTATGTAACACTAAGTGTCCTATTTTGCAGATTAATCGGCATAGTAACTTCAACAGTGGTAGTCCCCGTGATAACCACGTTCTCAGGATTAATAACAGTACCGCCTGCGTCCTTGATTTCAAGCGCGCCTTTCAGTTCGTTGGGCTCTAATCCTTCGGTCATGGTAAAGGTCAGTAAAAGCTTGCTTTTTGAAATGATTTCTGCCGAAACCAAGCCTACTGCCAATTCTTTGTACGGTGAAATATAAACTGAATTATCTCCCTCTTTTACCCATACTTGATTATACTTACTGAGAAGATTAAAGCTTTTGTCTGCTCCATCTTTACTTCCGTCATTTCTGTTTACAATCAGGAAACTCAATTTTTGTGCATTTTCCTTTAACGGCACGTCAATATAGGCTCCATAGCGGTCCGTATGCTCACTATCAAAGGGAGTTGCACCCACAGGCCATTCTCCTTTTTCTGTCGAAGACGTTTTAACATCATCCCATAACCAGAGGCCCCATCCCTCAAAATCCTTGCTATTTCTGGTATAATGAATTCTTATGGTGTTCCCGGGGATTTGAACCGGCTCATAATTCCATACCTGGTCTGTTCCTTGTTTAATCCATATTTCATTCATTTCAGGTTCATTAATTATGAAAGCCTTGTCTCCGCCGTTTTTAGTCCCAGTATTTTTATCCAATACAAGGAACCCTATATTCTTGGCATTATCCTTTAACTGGACATCGATATAAACACCATAGCTGTCCTTTTGGTTCAGATCAAAAGCTGTTGCTCCAGTAGGCCAGTTTGCAGAAGCGTTTGCTACATCGTTCCAGAGCCAGAGACCATAACCGTCATAGTCGCCATTGGTCCTGTTATAATGAATTCTTATATGTCCGTCAGGAACTGCCGGTATACCCGCATCTACAGAATCAGTAGTCAGTATTACAGTTCCTCCCTGATCTCTTCCGGGAATAATTATGCTTAGCTTTCCACCACTAACAGTATAATGAGTACCACTGTATTCATCTTTATAAACTGATCCGTCTTTTACTTGAACATTGAAATTAACACCGTCCGCCTTATTTGCTGATGTATTTAATGCAACAAATATGCTCTTTCCGTCATAAGTCCTTTTTACCACAGAGTATCCTTCGCTGTTTCCACCGGATACTTTCGTTCTTGTTCCCTTTGAAAAAACCTTGGAATGGTTTTTTCTGATATTTAGCAGTTTTTTATAATGGTCATAAAAATCCATCATATCAGAGTTTTCTGCCTCAAATTCAGACCATGGCATCTGAGACCTATTATCATATTTCGGATAATTATTTGCGCCAGATAAGCCCAATTCCTCTCCATAGTATATTACGGGCTGCCCTTTTTCGGTAATTTGAAGTGACGAGGCTACCTTCATTTTTCCCCTATCCCCATTGAGTGCCATTGACAGAAAACCATCTTCATCATGACTGCTTAGGAACTGCCCTATGGTTGCAGTATTACTTAGCTGTTTATCGCGATTACTCAAATAGTCATCAGACTCATTAATTTTGCCCTCTACAAATTTTTTAGCAATTTCGTTAAATTCGAAATCCAGAAGAGAATCCATCTGTCCAGATTGAAGTTTGCCTGCAGTATTACTAATCCCTGCACCAAACCATTCACCAATTAGTTTATGTTCTGGTTTAATGGTGGTTAAGGCATTCTTGAATGCCATCCATGTTGCATCCTCAACATGCTTGACAGTATCAACTCTGAAATAATCAATGGTATCTCCTCTATCGGTTTTTGCGTTGATAATCCAATCCATCTGCCATTGGATAATTTGAGCCCTGACAGCAGGGTCCTCGGTTTTAAAGTCTGGAAGACCTGACAGCTCACCCTGTACTTCATCGCTTCCCCCGTCACGAAGCATATTAGCAAATCTAGCACGATCCTCATCAGTGGGGTAGTTTGTCTTGTTTGATCCATTACCTGCATCTGTTGCCTTGAGACCATATCCTGTGTGGTTTAAAACCACATCCACCATGATTTTTATTCCTTTATCATGGGCGGCCTCTATCAACTTCTTGAAGGTATTCATATCTCCAAGGTGTTCGTCAAGCTTTGTAAAGTTCTTTGCCCAGTATCCGTGATAGCCATAATAAGAACTTCCATCATTAGCTCCTACATTGTAATCAACATTGTCAACAATTGGCGTGATCCATATAGTATTTATGCCTAGTTCGTCCAGGTAGTCCAGCTTGTCTATAATACCCTGAAAATCTCCCCCAAGGTATGTTCCAGTAGCATCTGCACTATAATTTTCACCGCTAGGGTCATCATTGGATTTGTCACCATTATTAAACCTATCTGTAAGCAAAAAATAAATTCTTGCTTCGTCCCAGTCAAAATCCAGTTCTCCCACAGATACTCTAGTTTCAATCTCAACAGACGCTGATGAATTATGTTTTATTCCATACTCATCTACAACTACAATTGGAATTTGCTTGATTCCCGCTGTTATGGTGTCTTTTACGGCAATAGTCACCGCACCAATCTCAGGATCAATATAAGTATTCTCTTTTCCTCCTATTTGTGTCAGATCAGCATAAATAGCTGAAACTTTTCCCTTATCCAATTCCGCCGATACTGAAAGAACAGCATTTTCATTATAGGAAATACTTTCAGGTGATACCTTTGTAGCAATTGTCGCCTGAGGTATGATGTGTACAATCTTGGATACTCCGTCGGCAGTATTCATTGGATCTGGTATTTCCTTAGCTTGCCCATCTTTCGTAATAAGGTAGGAGTACTCATAAATACCTCGTTTTATACCAGGAAGAGTATATTCAAAACGTTCATTTTTAGCCGAATATACCATGGGATATTCAGTTTGGCTGATTTTTAACTTTACTCCATTTCCATTTAGATTCAGGATGTGCATTTGATCCTTTTGATAGAGCTCCTCATCCCTGTAATAGAAAGTAAAGTCTCCGCCATTGTTGATAGGTGCTGATGACGCAGGAACTATGTCAAGTTCACCTACACCTTCGTGAGCTGTTACTTTTGTGACGGTCTGACCCACCGTTTTTATAGACCTGTCAGAATCCTGATCTACAACAGCCCAATCAGTGCCTTTTCTGATTTTAAATCCCACACTATTATTTGCGGCACCAATTTCAATTTTGGCTATGGCAACGCCATCTCTGAGTTCGGTAAAGTCAATTTGACCATCTTTCTTTCCAGTTCCCCATACCCAGAGATTCCATCCGTCATAATCTTCATTTTGTCTGATGTATTTGAATTGGATGTACCTTTGATCAGTATTTACCGCATCATTGATGGAGTCCTTAGCATCCCTATTGTTATTATCATAAATAAACCGCACCGTTTCACCATTGGCGGGCACTACCAAACTGATATTGTCCCCATCGGGATAGCAAGCATCCCATACTCCGTTCAGAGTCACTTTGTACTGATAGGAACCTCCCGGAAGAAACGCTTGGAATGCGTAGATACCGTCCTCATCTACATCATGCATTTTGGTTACTTCAGTTGACGGATACCAGTCACCGCTTTCACCCAGCTCACTCTGAAAGCTGCCAGTGAGAGCCGCCGTCACAAAAGTATCATTGACGGTATCCTTAACTGAGTGTGTATTATCATTATAATAAAATGTAACAGTACTTTTTGTGGTAACTATCAGATTCTTATTTCCCTGCTCAGGATAAGATTCTGTAGAGCTGTCATTTAATGCTACCTTATACTCATATTCTCCTTCTTCAAACTCTGCAGATAATTTAAAAATTCCTCCGCCTATGTACTCCATATCAGAGCCAGTATCAACTGAATCCCATCCTATTGCTCCGGCAGTAGTTACTTGTACAGTGCTTACTACTGCAGGTGATACAAGCTCTAAAGGATTATTAATGGAATCAGTAACCAGGTTTGTGTTGGAATCATATCGGAATATTACCTTCTTCCCGCCATTAGGTACCGATATGGTAATATTTTCGTCAGGAAATGCCATGTCCCAGGTATCATTCAGTGCCACCTTATATTGGAACTGGCCTTCTGGAAGATAACGGCTCAATTCAAATATGCCGCTATCATAATAAGCCATTTCGGTGACAGGACTTGCAGGATCCCAGTCTGCCTCCGCCCCCAATTCGTTCTGGAAATCTCCAGCCAGTGCAGCTGTAGCTGCTACCGGAACAGCAATTTCAGCTTGGGCTACATTTTGAACCCCATTCGGCAAAAGAGGGTTGAATATTCCAACCGTAATCGCCAAAGCTAAAATCCACGAAAGAATCTTTTTTCGTGTCATTTTCATTTTACTGAAACCTCCTTAATTAAGTTTTTATCAATGAGTTTTTTGCTATAAGCGCAAACGTTTGCTTTATTATCAAAAGAAAATGACGTTAATTTATCTTTTTTGTAGAAAATTATACATTGTGTATGACTTAAAAGTGAATAATATCGTTACTATATTATCATGGTTTAGTTTATTATACAATAATTTCCTTATAATTATTCCAATTTTTGTGTATTTTGCCATATACCTGATAAAACATATCATTTCTTTTTCAATACACTTTGCGCAATCATTTGCGCAAATAAGTGAAGTTTAATTGAATAAAATATAATTGAGTATGTTTGTTCTAACGCAACAAGACCCCAAGCTATAAACTGTAGATCAAAGCCTTGAGACATATTTTCTTACATATATACAATTTCTCGCAAAACAAAGAAAGCCTCAAGCTGTTACGCTCAAGACTTTCATATAAATCTGGCAGAGACTTACTTTCCCGGGCCGTTTCCAGCCAAGTATTATCAGCACTGAGATGCTTAACTGCCGTGTTCGGTATGGGAACGGGTGTATCCATCTCGTCATTTCCACCA
>JAEYWA010000116.1 GCA_023431385.1 Bacillota bacterium
TGTAGAGCTGGGCACACCTGTATACAGCGATATCTTCGAGGTCACAGTTTCAAATGATGCGCCAAAGCTATTCAAAATAGGAACCACAAAGATAACCTGGACAGCTGTAGATAAAAACAACAACATAACCGAAAAGGTACAGTATGTAAAAGTACAGGATTCAATCCCGCCTGAGCTGACAGCGCCTGCAGACAAAACTGCAGAAGCTACAGCGGCGACAGGAACAACTGTAGAACTGGGCACACCAGTATACAGCGATATCTTCGAGGTCACTGTTTCAAATGATGCGCCAAAGCTATTCCAGATAGGCACCACAAAGATAACCTGGACAGCTGTAGATAAAAATAACAACAAAACCGAAAAGGTACAGTATGTAAAATTACAGGATACAACAAAGCCAAAGCTTACAGTACCCGCAGATATTACTGTTCCGGCAACCGGGTCAAGAACCAAGGTTCAGATAGGTATGGCAACTGCTACAGATATATATAAAACAACAGTTACCAGCAACGCTCCTGCAGATTTTCCTGTAGGAACTACGATAGTAATTTGGACAGCTACCGATGAAAACGGGAATTATACTACTGGAACTCAAAAAATAACGGTTGTTCAAAGTGTTAAGGTATCAGCATACAACATATCCAAAAGTAATAGTGTAAACACAATTGATCCCTATATCATGTTGGAGAACACAGGAGACACAGAAATCAATTTGTCAGACATAAAAATAAGATACTATTATACAGTAGACGGTGATATTGCTCAGACGTATTACTGTGACTATGCCTCGGTTACAGGGGCAGGGTCCCATAAAAATATTACGTCCAGTGTATCCGGTAAGTTCAATAGGGTCACAGGAAATAGCAGCTGTGACTATTACCTTGAAATATGTTTTTCCAGTAACGCCGGTGTTCTAAAACCTGGTGAAAAGGTCATAGTTCAGAATAGATTTTCAAAAATCAACTGGTCAAACTATTCGCAGAGCAATGATTATTCATTTAATCCAACAGCAACTGAGTATACGATAACTTCCAAGATAACTGCATACTCATCTGGAATTCTTATTGGAGGCATAGAGCCTTAAACCATCCCACTATTACAAGCTGCAATCCTAAATGGATTGCAGCTTGTATAAATCTATCTAAGTTCATTCAGGAAGGAGAAGGGGCAATGATTCCAGTTACCACTGCGAAAGAGCAGAAGGAGAAATCCTCGGCCGGGCATGGCAAAAACTCCCAGAACTCACTAGCCTTACATAAACAAAAAATTAGGCCGAACAACTACTTAGAAACTATCCAACGTCTCCGGAAACAGCCGAACTCATTGAAACAGGAGGATATATACATTCTCCAGAAATCTATTGGAAATCAGGCGGTTATCAAGCTTTTATCAGATATTAAAAGGATGCCGCCTCAATATATTCAACCCGATAAAGACAAAGAAAATACTTCAAGCCATAAGGATAATCAACAAGATAAGCAGCAGTCAGGCAGTGAAAGCAAGCTGGGTGTAAAAGCAGACGGACAAAGCACCACAACTGAGTTAAATAAAAAAGCGGCTGCATCAAAGCCTGTCGAATTTATACAAGGAAAACAGAAGCTAAGTGAAAACAATAAACAGGGAGAAGCAAGAAAGGAAAAAAAATTAAACAAACTTGATAACAAGGAGGCTTCCAATCTCCATAAGGATACAAACGCAAAGCCTGTCGATAATAAGAAAAACAAGGATACGGCCAGTGTTAAGGCTGAAAATAAAAAAGCAGCAGAATCTGCTTCGGAGAAGACTTCACAAGTCAGCATGGATAACGCACATTCAGAACATGCTCAGACGCCTGCAACAGCTGGAAATAAATCAGCTACAATTACTGTACAACAGAAGGAAGCCGATAACAAAAAGTCCGAAAAACAGACCACAAAGGCCGCACCTTCTGTCAAGATAACAGGAGAAGATCCCGTAAAAATTCTGAATCAGATGGGCAATGTACCTCCGACAGAAATATATAATGCTTTCTCACAGGCTGCTTCGGTCTCGGATGGTGCTTTTGAGAAGCAAAGAGGAAAAGCGCAGGCAACCATGCCGGAAATTCCAGCACCAACAGGACTTCCACCTAAAAAAGGAGGACTTACTGCTAAAATTGCTCAAAAAGTAAAGGAAATAAAGCATAAAGAACCATCAAACTTTAAAAGTGCAAAAACCGGTGGGAAGGCAACAGAAGGAATGCCTACAGACATTAATCTGAGCTCTGACTCTGAAGCCGACGCTGATGATGTGATGGCCGAGGCTCGTGAGTACTCCAAGAATACTCCTGCAATAGGAATGGAGGGAGAAGCTGATCCCGAGCAGATGGAAGGCTTTAAGAGCGAGGCAGCACAGAATGTGTGGGCGGCGCAGCAAGCGGAACTGGAGCAGTCAAACCAGGATTTTGGTGAAAACAGTATAGCACCTCAAGAGGATTCTACAATACTAAAGGCCCGAAAAGTAATAGCAAAAGTAACGCCTTTAGGAATGGATATCAACAGGGTAGCTCCAATAGCCCCGGATGTTGCTGCCATAGCTAATCCGCAGCTGAACTCTGAGCTTCGAAGCTTTATGACAGGAAAGGAAGGCCAGTTTGCTCAAGGAAAGGGTCAATTCGATTCTGGATTGGTCAATGCAAAGAAGGATGCCAATGAGAAAATAGAGAACGAAAAAGCCCAGGCTAAGGATACACAGCTAAAGGAACAGGCAAATGCAAAAGCAGAGGTTGAGGGTTATAGGAATCAATGGAAAACCGAGATAAATGCGGCAACTTCGGAGTATGACAAGGACGCCGGTGTCGAGGCTGAAAAGAAGAAAAAGGAAGTAGGAGATATAAAGAAAGAAAAAGAGGGAGAAGTCAAAAAGACTATGTCAGAGGCTGAAAAGGATGCTGACAAGGAATGTAAGTCAGCTAAGAAGGAAGCCGAAGAGAAGAAGCAGGAAGGCGAAAAGGACCGTAAGAAGAACATATTTGAGAAGGCGTGGGATTGGGCCAAGGATAAGGTAGAAAAGGCAGTAGACTTTGTAAAGAAAGCTGTTAGTTTTGTATTTGACAAATTACGTCAGGCTGTAAAAACCATATTTGAGAAGGCGAAGCAGGCCGCACTCGGTTTTATAGAGCAGGGAAGAAAGCTCATTGTTGGAGCAATAAAAGGCCTGGGGAATGTGCTGAAGGGTCTTGTAAAGAAAGTATTTGCAAAATTCCCAGGCATATCAAAGAAATTGTGTGGCATGATTGACAGGGCTGTGGACAAGTCCACCAAAGCTGTAAATGCCGCTGCAGACAAGCTTAAAAAAGGAGTCTGTGTAGCACTTGACTTTATGGCGAAGACAGCTGATGGTTTGCTTGCCGGAATGCAAAATCTGTACAAGTCAGTAATGTCGGGAATTAAGAAATTCCTTAACATGGACTTTAAGAAAATATTCAGCTATGTAATTGAAGGAGCGACGATAGCAGCAGAATTAGCAGCTGCTGTATTAACAGGCGGAGGTAGCGTAATAGTTCAGATAGTAACCTGGCTTGCGACCACACTTCCGCAGCTGTTGAAACAGGCTGGGGCTGTGATGGATTTTGTTAACACAATCAGAAGCATAAAACTTACCGATATCAAGCAGTTCCTAAGCCCGGCGGGAATTGGTGACTTTCTTGTAAAAGGCTTGTTCGGAAAATTGAAGAACCTCCCACAGGAGCCAAAGGACAAAGAGGAAAAAGAACCAGCATCAGGTAAGGAGTCTAAAGGATTAATAAAGGTACTGCATGCACTTACGAAAGTCCTTAATGTCTTGAAGAATGTGTATGACAAAGTTGCTGGAGGAGTAAACAAGGTACTCGGCATTATCAACATAACTAAAAAGGGATGGTTTGAACCCTTTAGTGCAATTTATGCCGGAACAGTTACAGTTATAGAGAAAGTGGGGAACCCTGCTCAGGCTCTGAGCGAAGGAGCAGATAAACTTAAAGAAGCAGTTGGTGGCTTCTTCGACAGCGTTAAGACCAAGGTAAAAGATATTTCAGGCAGTATTAAGGAAAAGGTAACAATACTGGGACAGCCTGCCCAACTAATGAAAATGTTAGCCAATAAGGCTGTTGACATGGTACTGAACTTTATCATTACACATCCCCCATCAGCATTGATAAAAGCACTATTCAAAGGAATAGAGGCTATATCAGGAAAATCCATAGTAGAACTTATCAGACAATACATACCATATGCCGACAAGATACTTGATAAGATCGCGGGCTCAGGTCCCGTACAGGGAATAATGAAACCTTTGGAGGGCCCTGTAAATAAAGTCGGAGGCATGATAGACCAGGTTACCGATGAGGTAACAAACATGGTAGATAACGCCGAAAAGACCACATTATCCAGTATAGGCAGCGGAGCAAAGCTTATGGAGTCAATGGGTTTAGGAGGAATAGGAGGCCCCGGCGGCTCCGGGAAAGACGGAAATACCGCAGCTGGCGGCAAGGGGACCGAACAAGCCCAGGGTGCTGGAGGAAAAACGCAAGGAGGCGGCAAGGGAGACAGTAAAGGCGGAGATAAAGGTGGAGGCGACTTCTTTGGAACAATTAAGAGCGGTATACATGATAACCTCATGTCCCTCGGCCTTGTAAATCTGAAGAAACTCGGAACACAGATACTTGCAGCAGGAGCCTCCAAGGTTGTAAGTGCCATAAGAAAAGCGCTTACTCCAAAGGTCAAGTTCAAGCTGGGGAATGAAGAGCACCAGCTGTGGGTGGAACAGGATAAGACAAGAAATTCTGTAATGATGGCCAGCTCGAAAGGAACAGAGATTGAAGAAAATCCGGATGCAAGCAGGATTTTGGCAAAAGATGGAGAATTGAGAAATAAGCTTGATAAAACCGAGAAAAAGCAGAATGAACCACAGGCTACTTCAAATCTCCAGGCTCTGAAACAAGGCTTGCAGGACGCTGGTACAGGAGTAAGTGGGGTTAAAGACGAATTATATCCAGGACTTCCAGTATATGATCGTGTAACTACATATGGAATACTTATAACTAATAATGGTGAACGTATTACGTTTAGTTCTGGCAGTGCAGTTCAAAAATATAAAAACTATATCCCGGCTTCACATGCGGAAGGGAAAGCGGCTATCTACATGCGAGAAAATAGTATCAAAAGTGGAACTATCTATCATAACAATACAGATGGAACATGTCCTTATTGCGATAAAATGTTACAAACTTTATTGGAAGAAGGTTCGACTTTAGAAGTTATACCTCCAAAAGGTGCTAAAGCTTCAAAGTCTGGTTGGGTTGATAAGCCGAAAACTTACACAGGAAATGCTAATATTCCAAAAGTAGATTCAAATTACAAAGGAGGGTAATAAAATGAAAGTAATTCATTTTGGTGGAGAAGCGGATTGTGAAAATATAGAAGCATTAAATTCTATATTAACAAGTCGTCATGAAAATGACTCAAATGAATTCCAACTTTATGGTAGCGAGGAATACCCTTATATCACCATTTTAGTAAGTAGTGATTGGGCTTGTATTCATTTCTTTGAAGATGAGGATGATTGTGGGCATTATGCATATTATGCTAATAATTTGCTGGATGAGGATGGTTATACAGACTTTTACATTGGTTCGCCAACTGCAAGAACAGAAATATCAAATAAGTTGGTAATTCCGTTCTCCTTGGCATTAGTTGCAGCAGAAGATTTCTTTTTATTGCTAAAAAGGTCGGATAAAATGCAATGGTTTGAATTGTAATAGCAATAAAAATAGTGAAATAGGGATTGGATTTACTTAATCGCAAAGGTTCAAAATAAAGATGTATATTTGCAGAAATGGTGCTACCTTTACTAGTGAAATTTATAAAAAGAAACCAAACTCAGCCAATCGGAGTACCTATTGTACTCTTTTCAAATGGCTGGATACAGCCTCTGTAGGCTATTATGACCACCTGATTAACACACTTGCAATTATTCCGACCACCTATGCTAAAACAATTAAACCGTCGGCACTGCCGGCGGTTGTGGCTCGGAACAGGTCGCTTGCGACCACGTGCCTTTATCCTGCACCAGAATCAATATGGGAGTTCAGCACGATTTGTTCGAAAGAGTGTCGAAAGGAACAGTCGTCATATTGCCCCCAAATTCATTCAAATCCACTTATGGGTGCACTTATCCCAGCCTATGCACCAAAATCGGAAACATGGGTAACACGTCGCCACACAGGGGTAAGGATTCCGCAGTTGAAGACGGTGGCTAAAAAATTAACTTTTTCAGAGTAGAGCAGCCCAACGGCAAAGATAGAGAAAAACTGCCGATGAGAATCTAACAAAAGCATCTACTGCAAAAGCCCATCAGTTCATGGTGAACTCCTCCTTGACCAGCTTTTTTAGCCATGATAAAATGGGACACAGCTGGGGGTTTAAGGGGGAAAATTCCTCAAATAATTAGTGATAAAGCACGCATATAAAAACAGAATAGAATAACAATACAGACAGAGAAGATTAAAACGATAATGTTTTTCTTCTCTGTTTTTGTTTTGTCTCTTTCTCAAAATCTACTTGCAATCACTTCTCATCAGAGTTAACATCACACACAATTGAAATTTATACTTTTGTAAGTCTTTTACAAATAATTCACGTAACGAAGAACAGAATAAAGGCTCGTGAGCCTGAAAACACGTAATCAGTCACATGGAAAATGGATAGGCTAAAACTCCCTTGCGAGGATTAAGGTCAGGGGACACATCTTTACAGGATATGTCCCTAATCAAATCTAACGCTCATAAAGTGCGGTTGCCGGCAGATTTTATGGAGACAAACAATGAAATGGAGGAGATATTATTTATCAAAAACGTAAGATGGCTTTTATAGGTATTGATATGCATAAAGACACACATACAGCAGTGGTTATGGACTGCTGGACTAATAAGATAGGCGAAATCACCTTCGCCAACAGACCATCAGCATATGACAAATTCATGGCTGATGTGAAAAAGTTATACGGGGACTTGCAGCCGATATTCGGTCTGGAGGATACCAGAGGCTTTGGACGGAACTTTGCATCCTACCTTTTGGGGCATAAATATACTGTCAAGCATGTAAATCCTGCTTACACAGATGCAATGCGTAATAGTAGCCCTATGTCAAGAAAAGATGACTCCTATGATGCTTTCTGTGTAGCAAAAATACTTAGGGATATGCTGGACACCTTGCCTGATGAGAGCCATGATGATTTGTTCTGGACAATCCGTCAATTAGTAAAACGCAGGGATTCGCTTATACAAGGGATTATTATTGCCAAAAATCAGCTAAATGCCCAGCTTACATATGTTTACCCAAGCTACAAGGAATATTTCTGTGATGTAGACACCAAAACAGCTATGTACTTTTGGGAAGCATATCCACACCCAAAGCATCTTAAAGGCGTTCAATCACAAGAGCTTTTGGAAGAATTGAGGAAGGTGCATAGGGGTACAACTGTAAAGAAAGTGAATCAAATATTGACATTATCAGAAGTTAACAGCCCTAAAGAGAAGGATTATCAAGACGAGCGTGACCTTGTTATCAGAAGCCTTGTTCGTGAATTAAAGTTCAGGAAGCAGGAAAATGAGGATATCGACAGGGAAGTGGAAAGGCTGATTCAGCTTACAGGATATAAGATACATACAATGCCAGGTATTAATCTGGTTATATCAGCGAGTATTATATCTGAAATTGGAAACATTGAAAGATTCCCTAATTCAGATAAATTGGCTCAGTTTAGTGGGGTGGCTCCAGTTAATTTCAGTTCTGCCGGTAAGGGTAAAGACCAACGTAGCAGACAGGGTAACAGGGTTTTAAATGCTATATTTCATTTCCTTGCAATCCAATTGGTACAGATAAATCCCAATGGTAAAGCAAGACATCCTGTATTCAGAGAGTATTTTGAAAGCAAGCTTAGAGATGGTAAAAGTAAGCCTCAAGCTCTTGTTTGTATGTCAAGAAGAGCTGTAAGGATTATATATGGTATGATACGGATAAAGACCGATTACAAGCCGTTTGAAAAGTTAGTAGATTAATGTTGTTTGGAATTATTATTATGGTAGAATAGAGTTGTAAAAATTGTAAAAAGTCCTCTGGAAAGAGGCTTAATATAGATTGTGTTTTTTAGTGGTAAAAAGAGTTTACAGGATTAAACCAAAGTATAGAATATCTATAATGCAGGAGTAAGTGAAGTTAAAGAGTATGATATTGTGCCTTATGATAATAGAAAATTTCCAACGCCTGGTTTTGAGAAACATCATGCAATTCTAAATGAATGGGCAGAACATAATACTTCTGGATATACGAAAAAGAATGCACCGACTATTCTCTTGACACCAGGAACACATGAAGCAACAAAGAAAGTATATCGTGATTGGCTTGAAGCCAAATATGGGAAGCCAGTTGGGGTATCACCCGATTGGAAGGCGATGACAAAAAAGGAAGCAATGAAGCTTACTGAAGATATGCTTGATGCTGCAAAAGTGCCAGGAGATGTTCGGAGGGAATACTATGAGTTGTTTAATATATTTATTACAGGAGGATAAATATGAATATAGAAAGAATAATTGGTTTAATTAGAAATGACTCAAATTTTGAAGTAAAACAACCATGTGGATATCCGCAAGTTTTAAAAGGGCATGTCCTACCTGATGATTTAAAGGAGTTTTATAGATTATGTGGTGGCATCGATTTCTACATAGAATATGGAGGTTATCCAATTAATATCCTAGATCCAAAAGATGTTAGGCCAGCTAACATCGCATTGTTAGGAAAAAATTATGATGAAGACATTTCTTCCTCATGGTATTTAATTGCTGATGCATTAGATGGAAACTATGTTTCAATAGATTTTGGACCTTCTCGTTTAGGAAGATGTTATGAGAGCTTCGAATACTCTCATGCTGTGGCTGGTAATTGTCCCATTATTGCATTATCTTTTGGAGAACTACTGGAAAATTTATTAGGTTATAAAGAGGACTACTTTTTCTGGAAGGACAATAAGTTTACTAGTTTAGGTGATGCATATAAAGATTTAGGATAGATTTTATTTTGTCAATCATACTTATAACTTAGGTCTTAATGGAGAGACATTCTCTGTTAAGACTCTTTCTTTTTTGCCCCGTAAAATCCACATGTGTCGGTAATGACCACCATGTAACCCCTTGTCGAATGCGGTAGTTCTCATAACCCGACCACGTTTATGACCCGATTGCATAAAATCCGACTACCTATGCAAAATGCCTGTCAGCCCGCGTTGTGGGCTGATGTAATCCGAGAGGAGGTCGCTTTGCGACCTCCTCTCTTTATCCTGTACCGAAATCAATATGGGGGTTTAGCACGAATTGTGCGAAAAAGTGCCAAAGTGAACAGTCGTTAAATTGCCCTCAGATTCCTTTTCAGTCCATAGCAAGGGATTCGTATCCTACAGACGATTGAAAATCGGAAACAGGGATAACACATCGCCAAACAGGGGCAAGATACTTTGGGACAGAATTCTGATCGTGAATGAGGCTAAAGATTAAGCAAGAAAAGTCGGAGCGAAACAGCACACATAGTTCATAGTGAACCCCTCCTTGACCGGAGTTTTTACTCATGCTAAAATGGGACACAGCATTTATACATACCTGCCAACAGTTGCCTGAAAATAGATTCTTGCAGCTTCTTCTGAGCAGGGAGAAAGAGAGGCTTTATGGAATATCATGTATCAATACAGGGAAATGATCAGGCAACAGGAACTGCTGATCAGCCCTTCCGTACTATATCACGCGCTGCAGCTCTTGCCTTGCCAGGAGATACTGTTACTGTACACGCAGGTATATATAGAGAATGGGTAAACCCAGCTAATGGTGGAACTGAGCAGCACAGAATCATATACCAATCGGCAGGAGACGGAGAAGTGGTCATTACGGGGGCTGAACGGATTACTGATTGGATGGATGAAGGGGAGAATGTCTGGAGTACAGAAGTACCTAATTCGTTATTTTCCATACGTAACCCCTTTGAAGTGGAGTTGAGCGGAGACTGGCTGTTTGACGGAGCATTCACCGTTCATCTCGGCGATGTATATCTGGATTACAAATCGCTTTACGAATGCGATGCTGTCGATAAGGTACATGACCCGGAAATTTGGCCAGATGCCAAATATCCTAAGGACTCACTACTAAAATGGCATGCCCAAGTCGGTACTGTAACAACAAAAATCTGGGCTAATTTTGGGGGAAAAGATCCCCGTAAGGAAAATGCTGAAATTAATGTCCGTCCTTATTGCTTTTGGCCTCTAAAACCAGGACTTAACTATATAACTGTAAGGGGCTTTACACTTCGTCAAGCATCACCTCAATGGGCACCGCCCACTGATTATCAGGAAGGTTTGATTGGACCTCATTGGAGTAAGGGGTGGATTATTGAAAACAATATTATCAGTGAATCCAAAAGCGTTGGTATCAGCTTGGGTACCGAAATTGGCACTGGTCACACAAAATGCTCGGACAAGTTTAATAAAGGCGGCACTCAGCGTGAGCAGGAGGTTATTTTGAGAGCATTACGCTCTGGCTGGCATAAGGATAGAGTAGGCAGCCACATCGTTCGGAGCAATGTGATCCATGATTGTGAACAGGCAGGAATTGTGGGACATATGGGAGGTGCCTTCAGCTGTATTTATAAAAACCGCATTTACAATATTCACCATAAAAGACTAAGACATGGTGCCGAAGTTGCAGGAATCAAGCTGCATGCCTCCCTGGATACTCAAATCAGTGAAAATTTAATCTACAGCTGCTACCGTGCACTTTGGCTTGACTGGCAGGCACAGGGCACTCGCATCAGCCGAAATGTATTTTTTGACAACCTCTCGGAGGATTTATTCGTTGAGGTTTGCCACGGCCCGTATATGGCTGATCATAACCTGTTCCTTTCCCCGATGAATTTCAGAAATATGGCGCAGGGTGGAGCGTTTGTCCATAATTTGTTTGCAGGTAGGTTTGTGGTCCGTTCCGAGATTAGCCGTGTTACACCATATCACTTCCCGCACGAGACGGCAATGGCCGGATATTCCAATATTTCGGGAGGCGACGACAGGTACTACAACAATATCTTTATGAGGGACAATGATAGTAATAACGATCCTGTTCCAATAACCTTTTTTGAACATCTGCCGCTTAAACCCAGGGATGAAGTTGGCGATGACGGGAAGACGGTCATGGATGGAGTTCCGGATAATTCCCTCTGCTATTTGCATCCTGTGGGACTGGGTGGGTATAACGATCATCCTGATATTAAAGATAAGAAATGGTGGGAATACACCAAAGAAGAACTCGCTGCACTTGGCGATGCCGCAAATGACTTCTTTATCGGAAATGCAGTCCTTCCGGTTGCTATCAGCGGTAATGTATATCTTAATAATGCGGTTCCCGGGAGCCATGAATCCAATCCGAAAATATATGAGCGGAATGGCATAAAAGTGGAATTTAATCCTGCACAGGGTAAGGTATACATTCATATCATCGAACCGGAATTAATTCGGAGAGCATCTCCAATGTTGGTCAACACCGACCTGCTTGGCAAGACTTATCACGCTGATATGAAGTATGAGGAACCGGATGGTAATCCATATCGTTTTGACTCGGACTTTTTCGGAGTAAAGAGACCCGATGCAAATGTGACACCCGGCCCATTTGAATTGACCGAAAATAAAACCATAGATATTGAACTCTAGTTAATAGTAAATAAAAA
>JAEYWA010000145.1 GCA_023431385.1 Bacillota bacterium
GTTTTATTGTAGAAAATCTGCCATATTAAATGGGAAATGGCGAAGTTATTAATTTTACAAAATTTCTGTTCTGAGTATAATTTCATATTAACGGAATAATTTTACATCTATTCTAATAAATACAATAAGGTCGGACGGAAACAACTATGAAATTTAAAAACGAAGCAGGATGGTACGCTTTATTTGTAGCAACGGGTGAAGAGGAGAAAGTTAAAGAAAGAATCAACTTTCGATTGAATAGCCAGCTAAGGGCAATTGTACCGAAAAGGAGAATGACAGAGCGAAAGCAGGGAAAGTGGGAGGACAAAATACGGACACTGTTTCCGGGCTATATTCTCCTCAATGGAGTAATCAATTATGAGACCTACGATATTGTAAGGGACATTCCTGGAGTAATAAGGCTGCTTAAAGATAGCGACGGTCCACAGCAGATTTACCAAAGTGAGATAGAAATTATAGGCAGATTGACTTCAGACAGTGAAATAATTGAATGTTCCAAGATATATGTTATAGGTGGAAGAGCAGTAGTAGTAGAAGGACCCCTTTACGGACTGGAGGGCTTTATTCAGTCGGTAGATACAAGAAAAGGAAGAGTAAAAGTAGTACTGAACCTGATGAATGAACCACGGACAGTAGAACTGAGTGTGGCATTGGTTCAGCCGGCATAGGATCTCGGAAGGTTTTTCACTGTTTCGGCGTGAAAGAACAATATGGGGGACATAGGTTTAATTTTAGTCGCGGAGCAGACTTTTGATGTTCCGAATGGCGAAGCATTGCCATTTATAAAATATTTTATTAAGGAGACAGTTCTTTTATGGAGATTAAGAGATTTTTTCATTCAATATTAAGAATGTTATGGCTAATTGTTTTATTGGCAGGAATAGGTGGCGGAATAAGTGCATATTCAAGTTATTTTACAGCAGTACCCGTTTATAGGGCAGAAACAACTGTTTATGCCTTAAGCAAAAGTATTGCTGTCGACGGAAAAGATAGTGTAAATTATCAAGACGTAATGCTTAGCAGACAGCTGCTTCAGGATTATCAGCAGATTATTACAAGTGAACAGGTATTAACTTTAGCCTCTAAGAACCTTGATAAATACAGTATTACACCAGGCCAATTAAAAGGAATGATATCAGTTGTACCTAAGAATGATTCCGCAGTGTTGGGAATAAGTGCAGCCTCCTATGATCCTCAAATTGCAGCAGAGGCCTCCAACGAAGTTACGAAGGCATTTGTGAAAAGTCTGCAGACACTTACTAACAGTAATATAGTGGGTATACTCGATGAAGCAAAAATACCAAACTATCCGATTGGTAATGATTTTATTAAGAAAACATTTATTGGTACAATTGCGGGCATAGTTATAGCTTTAGCCATTATATATATAAAGGAACTCTTTGATACAACACTAAGACATATAGAAGAAGTCGAAAAATATACAAAGATTAAGCTTATGGGAGTTATACCAAAATACAGTATTAAATAGGAGGGAAAAATGCAGGATAGGAGATACAACTTAATTGAGCAGGAAAATCCGGCAGTAAAAGATGCATTTTCTATGCTTTCAGGGAACATTCATATGAAGTCTGAGAACAAAGTTCTGAAGAGCATTGTTATTACAAGTGCCGAACCTAAAACAGGTAAAACTTCAGTGGCGACAAACCTGGCCATAACCATGACAAACTGGGGTAAGAAGTGTATTTTAATTGACGTTGACATGAGAAAGAAATCTGATACCAGAGCTTTAAAATGGGGAAGTGATATGGGTTTGGCCCATTATCTTAACGGTATGGCTGAATTTGAAGAAATAATCTCATATACCAGTATTGAAGGGCTGCTCTATATTCCCAATGGGAATACAGCATCAAACCCTCTAGGGTTATTATGCTCATCCCGGTTCTCTATATTAATGCAAAGATTAAAAAATGATTTTGATTTCATTGTTATAGATTCACCTGCACTTGACTCTGTATCTGATGCAGCAGTTATATCTACCAAGGCAGACGGTGTATTGCTGGTTGCCAACATGGGGAGAACAGATCTGGATGTTTTGATCAGGACTAGGGAAAAGCTGGAAACAGCTAATGCTAACCTTTTAGGGATTGTACTGAATAGAGTAGGCAAGGGACACTACAAAAAATATCTCAAAGCATTCAAGTACTTTTATAATATCCAGAAAAAAGCGGTAAAAAAACGCAGGCAGCAAAAAAATTCAGTAGTAGCTTGATGTAACTTTTATGTTATAAAGAAAGATGTTTTGGAGGGGAATTATTAATGAAGATTACAATTACAGGTACCGGATATGTAGGATTGGTAACAGGTGTTTGTTTGGCAGAGATCGGACATCATATAACCTGCTTAGACATAGATCAAATTCGGGTTAAAAAGCTTCAGGATAATATAATTCCAATATTTGAGCCTGGGCTTGAGGAGCTATTTTCAAAGAATAAAGAAAGGCTTGAATTTACAACTGACTTCAAAGCTGCATATTGCGATAGTGATGTAGTTTTTATTTGTGTTGGAACACCTGAGAAAAAAGATGGCTCTGCCAATTTAAAATATGTTTATGAGGCTGTTCAAAACGTAGTGGAATGTGCACAAAAAGACTGCATAATAGTAATAAAATCAACTGTACCAATTGGGACAGGGGATAAAATAGAAGAGCTGATCAAGCAAAAGATAAATACGACTTCCATTTGTTTTGAAGTCGTCAGTAATCCCGAATTCCTTTCGCAGGGTACTGCAATAGCGGATACAATTAATGCCTCAAGAATCGTCCTAGGCGTAACGAACAAGGGAACAGCTCAGGTGCTAAAAAAAATTTATGATGGTTTTAATCAGAATTACGTTATTACTGACAGAAGAAGTGCTGAAATGATAAAATACGCATCAAATGATTTTTTGGCACTTAAAATATCTTATATAAATGAAATTGCTAATTTGTGTGACATGACTGGAGCAAATGTTGACGACGTTGCAAAAGGCATGGGTTTTGATCCGAGAATTGGGAACCGTTTTCTGAAAGCAGGAATCGGCTATGGCGGCTCGTGCTTTCCCAAAGATACAAAGGCATTACATTGGCTGGCTAACTTTAATGATTGTGAATTAAAGACCATTAAGGCTGCAATAGATGTTAATGAAAACCAAAAGATTAAGCTTATAAAAAAAGCCAGAAAATACTATGATAGTTTTCGCGGCTTAACAGTAGCAATCCTTGGATTGACTTTCAAGCCTGGTACAGATGATCTTCGTGAAGCACCGTCTTTACAGAATATACCTATCCTTCTGGAGGACGGAGCAAATATAAAAGCTTGGGACCCTATAGGAATGGAGAATTTCAAGAAAATCTATCCCGCTGAAATAAAATATTTTAACTCCGTTGAGGAGACAATTAAAGATGCTGATTTATGCTTGATACTCACTGAGTGGCAGGAGATAGTCAATTTCAATCTTGAAAAATTCCCTCTATTGATGCGAAATCCTATAGTTTTGGATGGAAGAAATTGTTTCGACCTTAAGGAAGTGGCAGGTAAAAATTTCGTTTATGAATCTATTGGCAGAAAGGTCTTAAATTCTAGCCTTGGTGTGGAAGAAGGGATTTATAAAAGTGAAAGGGTT
Organism: Bacillota bacterium; assembly: GCA_023431385.1. Lineage (GTDB taxonomy): Bacteria > Bacillota > Clostridia > Acetivibrionales > DSM-1351 > Ruminiclostridium. Next base: position 3,622 of record JAEYWA010000145.1, read on the forward strand.
GGATAACAGAATAAATATACAGCACAACGAGGATTTGGACTTCTTAAAGGGTGTTGGAATATGCATGGTTGTCTTGGGACATTGTATAACATCAGCTCTAGAGGCGAATAACCATATACTCCACATCATTAAGGAAATAATATACACCTTCCATATGCCTATATTTTTTATAGTTTCGGGATATATACAAGGATTGCGACATTATGATATCCGAAGATTTAAAAAATTCGGCTTTAGCCAGACCAGAAAATACCTGCTTCCATATTTTGTATGGTCGCTGACCCTATACCTGTTCTATTATTTGCTGAAAACTGTAAACCCCGGCGTAATTCCAGAAAGGTTAACCTTGAATCCTATTGGTGTATTCAGGGATATTTTTTTATTCAAGGTGCTTACAGGCAATGTATTGTGGTTTGTTTATATCTTGTTTATTGTCACAGTTGTATCTTATCTGGTACATAGTTTTATGAGCAATAAATATATAAACCTGATATTTTTACTGGCTGTTTTAATTGGAGGATTTTTGGCAAACAACTTTATCAGCAATCAGCTCTTTGTACCAAAAAGATTCCTGGTAGTATGGATATATTATGAAATAGGTGTATTTATTGCAAGATATTTCAGTAATAAAGAGTTCAGAGCTAATTTGCTTCTGAATTGTGTACTGGTAGCTTTATATGCCATAGCGTTTAAATTCTACACCATATCATACGGCTTTATCGGAAATAGCTTAAAAGTATTGTGTGCTTTAACTGCCGTATTTGTTTTATACAGCCTATCAAAATATAAGAACAATGTTGTATATAGAATATTAAACTATCTGGGTAAAAGAACGGCAGCAATATATTATATGCATAATCCCTATATTGTTCTGATTTCGGTAACTGCAATGACAGGGTATGCAAATCTTAACTTTGTGCCTGCGATTGTAATAGCATTTTCTCTCGGAATTCTTGTACCTTTAATCCTTCAAGAGTTGTTGTTTAATAAAGTAGGTCTTCTTAAAGGTGTATTTTTCGGAGATAAGGTTTGGGCAAAACAAATAAATTAGTGGGAGCTTTATGTGAATAAAAAACTTTTATCAGCAGCACTGGTTGTAACAATAATATCATCTGTAGGTAAGATACTGGGATTAGTAAGGGAAAGTGCTTTGGGCTCTTATTTTGGAATGAGCAGGGATACTGACGCATTTAAAATCGCTTTTTCTATTCCTGATATACTGGTATCCATACTCTGTGTTTCCATATTGCAGGTATTTGTTCCGGTATATACAGATATCCTGAAAGAAAAAAACCCCGAAAGAACAAAGAAATTTCTAGATACCATATATACATTTGTTGGCTTGGCTGCGATAGTAATGGCTTCTTTAGGGATCATATTCTGCAGACAGTTAATAAATGTCATTGCCCCGGGTTTTGAAGCGGAAACCATAAATAAAACAGTGGTTTTGGCCTTTATTATCTTACCCGGTACATTTTTTTATGTCATGGGCAATCTTACTGCCAGCTATTTGCAAATTCATGGACGGTTTATAGTCTCCTCGCTAATATGGTTCTCATACAATGTCTGCATTATTGTAGCACTGGTTTTCTTCAGCGGGTTTGGTATAAAATGTGTTGCAGCCGGAGCCTTGGTAGGGCTGGTGGGAATGCTGCTTATACAGCTACCGTCGCTCAAGAAAGAAGGCTTTTCATATAACTTTAGTTTGGATTTCAGGGATAAAGGTCTTAAGCAAATTGGGATTTCTATAGTACCTGTAGTAATTGCATCGGCATTTAGTCAAATATATAACATAATAAACAGGATGATGGCATCAGGGCTGGACGCAGGAAGCATAAGTGCCATGGATTTTGCGTATAAGGTAGCAATGATTGTATATGGTGTTTTTGTAGTATCCTTAGTAACTGTAATTTACCCTTCAATGGCCGACAAAAGCGACAATTCAGAGGAGTTTAAAAAGAATATTTCCAGTAATCTTTCTATAGGAGGAATAATTGTATTACCTCTGGTAACACTGGTTTTTATTTTAAGAGTTCCTGTAATTCGGGTTTTGTTCCAGAGAGGCTCTTTTTCGGAAGCCGATACTGCAATCACAGCGGGAATACTTGGGTTTACGATATTTGGAATTGCCGGGATTACTTATAGAGAAATCTTAAATAGAGCCTTCTATTCTTTAAAAGATACTAAAACACCAATGATAAACGGGATTATTGCAATAACTTTGAATATAATACTTAACCTTAGCTTGGTACGAGCAATGGGAGTAAACGGACTGGCTCTTGGGACGGCAATTTCGAGTTTTATCAGTGCGGGGATGCTATTTTTTAGATTAAATAATAAAATTGGAGGAATTAAGCAGGGGGTAATTGCCGATTGCTTTATAAAACCACTCTTTGCATCTATGATAATGGGGGCAGTTATTCTTCTGAGTGACAGCTTACTAAAGAGCTTCATAATTCCCCAGGAGGGACTTGTGATTTCGTTAATAAGAATGAGTTTGTATTCCATGTTTGGTGTATTGGTTTATATATTTGCAATTTTACAGTTCAATATTACAGAGGTAAATTTGTTTAAGGAAAGGCTTTTAACTAAGCTGAATAATAAAGGCTATCTATTAGGAGTAAAAAATGACTGAAAAAGAACAAAGAAAAGCTGTAAGCGTCATTATACCAATGTTTAATGCAGAAAAATACTTGGATATGTGTGTGATATGTTTGAATAATCAGAGCTACAAAAACTTTGAAGTTATATTTGTCAATGATGGATCAACTGATGGCACGCTTAGCTTAATCATATCCAATTCTCATGAGTTCGAATTCACTTATAAGCTGATATCAACAGAAAATAAAGGTGTTGCTTCTGCAAGAAATACCGGGCTCGAAGCAGCTGAAGGTGAGTACATCGTATTTATTGATGCTGATGATTACCTGGAGCAGGATTATCTAAAAGATATGTATACCAGTATACTACTAAATAGTGCTGAGTGTGCTGTTTGCGGCTGGAAAAAGGTGAATGAGCAACAAGATATTTTAAGTATGTCATATATACCGGAGAACAGGTATATAAACAAAAGTGACAATATGACTGTTCTTGAGCAAATGGAAGTTGGCAGATTTGATCCGCAGATATGGTGTACCATGCTGAAAAGGGAACTGCTGACCCATAACCAGATAAGATTTACAGATGGATGCAGATATGGTGAGGACAGTGAGTTTATACAAAAGGCACTTTTATGTAGTCAGAGTGCTGTACATACCGGAACCAGAGGATACTACTATGTAGTCAGAAGTTCATCCTGCAATAAAAAGAAGGTTGGATTGCAGAGGCTTGATAGTTTGTCTGCTTTTAAAAGGCTCTTATCATACATCCGTGAAAAAGGAATAGTATTTGATGACAGAATCCTCACAAAAATGTATAGCCGTAAGATACTATATTTGGTTAAGTGCTTTATCAAAGAACAGGATGCCATGTTATATTATCAATTAATAAATGATGATGTTAACAGACAAGTAATTTTTCGTGAGCTGAGGTCAACAACCTCAAAGAAAGAAAAAATCAATATATTAATGCTTATGAAATTCCCCAGAATATACTATTTTACATATAACATGCTGTACTCGGGGTATTTACATTTTTACATCAGAGCGGGGGCGTAAGTATGAAAATTTTATTACTGAGAAATATGGGAGATCAGATTAATATAAATAATTATAACGTTCAGGAGATAGGGTTGGCAAAAGCATTGGTAAAGAGAGGGCACGAATGTGATATTGTACTTTACTCCCTGTATGATAAATTCAGGACTGAGAAAGTATATATTGAAGATGATAAGTATATAACTCTATATTGGGTCAAGGGAATCAATATATATTATAACTCTATTTTTCTCAAACTTATAAGAAATAAATTCTTTGATAAGTATGATATTATCCAGACACATGAATATAATCAGTTAATGACATTTATTCTGCCTTATATTACAAAGAGCAAACTCGTGATATACCATGGACCTTATCAGGATATACGGAACAAGGCTGTTCATGGATTATTTGACAGATTGTTTTTAGCCAGCATCCGGAAAAATTACCCCTACGTAATTGCAAAAAGCGTTCTATCTCAAAAATATCTTCTGAACAAAGGCTTTAAAGAAGTTAATGTTCTTGGTGTAGGTCTTGACCAGAACAGGTTCAAAGCTACTCAAACGTTAAACGGAAGTTTGAGCGAATTTTATTTAAAATGCCGAGGTAATTATCCGGTTCTAGTTTATGTTGGATCTTTCTGCAGATGGAAAAACACCCCCTTCCTTTTAGAGATTTCAAAAGAACTTAAAAAGAAATTGGATTTCAGACTTTTAATAATTAGTAATGGAGCGGGTGAATACAAAGAGGAGTTTTTTGATAAGGTTAAGGAACTACATTTGGAAAACAATATACATTACGTAGAGAAAGTGAACCAACAGGAAATCAGTAGTATATACACTAATTCGGATTTGCTTTTGCTGCCCTCGATATATGAAATATTCGGAATGGTATTATTGGAGAGCTTGTACTTTGATTGTCCAATTTTAACCTCTTACAACGGTGGATCTTCGGTATTACTGGATAAAGCTTATCCTGAAATGATAATGAAAGATTTTGATGCGGGAAAATGGGCAGACAGGATAATTTTTTTACTTAAGAATAAAGAAAAATATAAACTCAGAGAGTATGTAAACTCTTATTTTACTTGGGAAAGTATAAGTGAACAATTTGAAAATAAATATTTGGAAGTAATAGGCTTCAATGATAAATAAAGGTTGCTTTTGATTAATTGAAATACAACGGAGGAGAAATGGAAAAAAAATTGCTAAGTATAGAAAATTTGATTTTACTTGGAGTTTTCTTATCTCCATGTTCTGACCTATTTGTGTTTAAGACCGTAATTTTTGATGTAAAAATACTTCAATTTCTTTGGAGTATAGTTTTTATATCTATATTAATTTGTAAGGCATCATTTAAGGATTTCAAAATAGGTGAGAGCTTACTTAGTAAAAAAGACCATATAATTTTTGTATTATATATTACCTCACTCGTTTTATCCTGTTTATTCTCCTTCAATTTTGGTCTTTCCTTTAAAGAGTTGTTACAATATATCTACCTTTTTCTTATAATGTTAGTTATTTATAAATACTCAAATAATGAGGATATGTTTAATAAAATAATTCATTCAATAATATTATGTAATATATTATTGGTCACTGTTTCAATAATTAGTTATCTAAACGGAAGACTGCTTATTCCATCCTTTATAATGTATCCGGACGGATCCTTGCTGGTGATTGACAGTGTATATAAGACGCAGGCACTTGTAGAATCAAATAGTATTATAAACAGGCTGGAAGGAGTTATGGGATTAGGTACTGTAGGAATTGCGAACTGTATCCTTATCCAATCTCTTTTTATAAATTACATGGTAAGAAAAAGCTCTGGAAGAATGAAAACGTTCTATCTGGTTGTGTTTGCTGCCAACGTTGTGGCAATGGGATTAACTTATTCCAGAGCAGCGTTAATAACCTTTATAATAATCCATTTTATCTCTCTGCTTGGTAGTAATAGGAAAACTAACTTTGCTCTTGCAATAATAGGTGTTTGTAGTATTCCTATCGTACTATCCTTTTTCCCCAGCTTATATGAAAGGCTTTTGGAGGCATTTAATACTCAGGAGGGCTCTACAAAATATCATCTTGTACAATGGATGGTTTCACTTAAAGAAGGATATGATCATATGGCAACCGGTATTGGTATAGGAAATGCGGCATTTCAGCAGGATATGTACAAGGATATGTTCAGCTATCTATTCAGGAAGTTCAATTTGTATAATGTCAATGGATCAAATGTTCATAACTTTATATTGCAAATATGGGCTGAACAGGGCTTAACAGGGTTGGTTACAAATATGGCATTAATTTTCTATCCAATAGTAAACAACTTAAAATTCAAATATATCAGTAGAGCTAAAGGTGAAAAAACCATTTCGGATTATATTTTATTAGCGTATGTTGCAACACTATTTAATAACCTTACCAATAATAACTTTTATATCGAGACATTCTGGATATTGGCAGGATTGGCATATGCCTCCTTAAAATTTCAACCAGCTGATTTCAAGGAAGCAAAACTTATTTCAGGGAGGGATTACTTTGAAGAGACTTATTTCAAAACTGATATCAAAATTGAAAAATGAAAATTATGAAATCGATTCTAATCTGAGTGTAATTGATATAGTTAACACTCTAATAAACAGAGGCTTACAAGTTTTGAGGGGATTATTTAAAAGAATCGGAGTCAAACAATGCAAAGGGATTCTATTCTGTGGATCAAAAGTTAAGTTAACGTATAAAGGCAAGCTTTCTATCGGTAGTAATGTAATATTTGAAGATAACACCTGCATAAACTCATTAAGTAAGGCTGGAGTAAGGATTGGAAATAACGTATCTATTGGGAGAAATAGTATTATTGAGTGCACAGGCGTAGTAAGAGAACTGGGAGAGGAACTGATAATAGGTAACCATGTGGGTATAGCACCAAATGCTTTTATAGCTGTCAGAGGTAGGGTTGAAATCGGTGACAATACAATTTTTGGGCCGGGAGTCAGTATTCATGCCGAAAATCATATATTCAGCGATCAATATAAACCCATAAGACAACAAGGTTCCAGCAGAAAGGGAATAACCATCGGAAATGATTGTTGGATAGGATCAAAGGTAGTAATTTTAGATGGCGTGAAAATAGGGGATGGATGCATTATTGCAGCAGGAGCAGTAGTAAACAGCAATATTCCGGATTATGCTGTCGCAGGTGGAGTACCTGCTAAAATAATTAAATACAGAGGCACAATCGAGGCCCGGAAAGCATAAGGTTCACAGAGGATGAAGATATTAGTTGTAAATAAATTCCTATACTATAAAGGCGGAAGTGAAACATATATGTTTCACTTGTTTGAATATATGAAAAAATTAGGCCATGAAATCGAGTATTTTGGAATGGAGGACTCAAGAAACGTTGTTGGCAACAGTGCCGGGGAAAATATATCCAATCTCGATTTTAATGGTAATATGTTAAGAAAGGCTTCATATCCGTTCAAAGTTATTTACTCACTTGAAGCAAAGAGTAAAATCAGCAAAGTAATTAAATCTTTCAAACCCGATATAGTACACTTAAATAACTACAATTACCAGGTCACTCCATCAATCATATATGAAATTAAGAAATATAACCTTCCGGTTGTTCAGACACTTCATGATCCCCAATTGGTCTGTCCGTATCATCGACTATACAACAATAAGCGAAGGGAGTATTGTGAAAAATGTAGCGGAGGTAGGTTTGTAAAGTGTGTAACAGAAAGATGTATAGACAACTCAATGTTAAAAAGCATATTAGGTGCACTGGAAGGCTATATATACAGACAGCTTGGAACGTATAACTACATTGATTACTTTATATCTCCAAGCCACTTTCTTAAAGAAAAAATAATCAGTATGAGTTCGAACATTTCGAGAGAAAAATTCAGAGTCTTACATAATTTCACAAACAGCATTATTACTGAATATACTGCTGTTAAGGAGCCATATGTTTTATATTTTGGGAGAATCTCAGCAGCAAAAGGAATACAGACTTTAATTTCTGCCTGTAAAAACCTGCCACAAATAAAGTTTAAATTTGCAGGATCAGGACAACTTGAAAATGAGCTTACAGGTATAGATAATGTTGAATTTCTGGGATATAAAACGGGTGAAGAGCTGAAAAACCTTATAAGCAAAGCTTTATTTTCAGTCTGTCCCTCGGAATGGTTTGAAAATTGCCCAATGTCTGTACTGGAATCACAGATGTATGGAACTCCTGTTATTGGTTCCAATATTGGTGGGATTCCGGAGTTGATAAAAAATAATTATGATGGCCTGTTATTTGCCTCGGGGGATTCAGAGGATTTGACAAGAAAAATAAAATACTTGTATGACAATGACGCAATTCTGAAAAGGTTTTCAGAAAACTGCATAAAGAAAGCGAGAGAGTTTTCCATTGAAAATTACTGTGAAAAGCTAAAAAATATATATAATTTGGCGATAGAAAAACATTTACCGACTCAAAGAGTATCCGGCTGATTGATAAAGTTTGAGCCGTAGAAATCGGATTTATGTATCTGTCCTAATATACTACTGATTGAAATAAACTCAAGAATTTTATTGCATGGGAGAGAAATCAATGAAAATAAGCCTTAAAAAAGTCTTCTTTATTCTTATACTAGCTGTAACGTTAGTAATATTATCAGCGCCAACTTTATTTGTAAGCGATACTGATAGTTTTTATCCCAAGGCAATAAATAACAGTTATCAGGATTATGGAGTCGGAGGTAGAATTATGGACATCGCTCAAACTCAAACTGTTAGTGCTGCTCAGATAAATAAAAAAGGAAATGCCAATTACTATAACAATAAAAATGGAGAATACTATGCTGATGCCAAATTTAAGGTAAAAGCCAATGATAATACTACCTATCTTGTCAGCTTGCTGAATTCAGGAGAGACAATAAATCTTCCTGCCGGAAATTATTTATGCAGGACAAATCTCGTTCTGAAAAACAGACGCTTGAAAATCACTGGTGTGCCTGGAAAAACCAAAATTGTATTCGATTCAAAAAACTTTGTGCTTAATGATACCATAACCTTTAGGGAGGGCTTCATCATTAATGAAAGTTATTATAGTGAATACAAGGATAATACTGCTCAGGATATAAGCATATCAAGTGTTACCTTTGAGTATAAAAGATTTTCTTCAAATTCACCAAAGACAATGTTACTGCTTAAGAACATAAAGAAGGCCGACATTAATAATTGCTCCTTTATAGCAGATTTACCCAATAGTATTGATGTGACTAATATAGACCTATACAATGGCTGTAAAAATGTAACCATTTCGGACTGTTCTTTTAACAATAGAACTAAAGCCTCTAGCGGAGGATGTGTTTGGGTCAGAAATTTAACGTCTAATAAAGCGAGAGTAAACGGGAACCTGACAGAAAACATCAACATCAACAAGTGTTCTTTTGATAAGGATTCGAAGGATGAAGTAATTGCTGTATATTCGTCGGTGGGTGACGTAAAGGATGTAACAATAAGTAACTGCAGTATAAATGATTATTCTGAACTACAGGAAATAGTATTAAGTGCTTATTCAAGTGAAGACAAGTATTATGGAGTTGTAGAGAATGTCACCATACACAATAATGATATATATTCCAAAAACTATAATGCGTTTGTAATTATGATCGGCGTTGAAAATAGAACAAAGCCGGCAAGTAACGTAACAATTGCAAACAATAAAATAGTTACCGATTCCACCAACTCCAACAGGAAAATAACAATATACAATTCAACTAATAATAAAAACGGTAATGTTGTCCTGAACAACAATGTTATAAACGCAGTCAGTGGTAGCTATTATGTAGCTATTGCCAATGCTACGGCTTCGGTAGGTAACACTATTACCGGAAATTTTGAAAACGGTATTGTAGGCGGTACGGTTATAAATAATACTATCATTGGTGCAATAAATGGTATAGTTACACCTGATATTGCGCTGAATAATAAAGTATCGCAGGGTAAGTTCGGAGTAAGGGTATACAGTAACAGTGACAGCATGATAACAAAAAATGTTATAGAACTTGATAAAAGTATCGGAGTTTGTGGTATCGATATACCCTCTCAAGGTTACGTAACAGTTTTAAATAATACTATATATACTTTAACCGCAAATCAAAAGGGAATTACAGCAAAAAAACCTAATACGATACTGAGTGGTAATAATACTATAAGTATGGGTTAATAACACAAGTCAATTACATTATTGTTAAATAAAGGCTCATGATATTAATAAATCATGGGTCATTCTTTTGTATAAATAAGGAGGCATGATAAGTATATGGATAAACTTATGAATCTCTTAATCAGTATGAGAAGGAACTTTATCCTGGTTAAATTATCTTATGTTTTAATGCGTTTTTTAGGTATATGCATCCCTCCAAATGTAAAGATCGGAAAGAATTTAAAACTTGTCCATTGGGCATACGGGCTGGTAATTCACCCTAATACGATAATTGGAGACAATGTGAGAATATATTCCGGAGTTACTATTGGAAGAGCAGATATATTTATTGAGAACCGGGCGGATATAAAGATAGTTATAGAAGATAATGCAATAATTTGTACGGGTGCAAAAATTCTGTGCAAGGGGGAGCAGCTTGTAGTTGGTAAAGGCTCAATTATAGGAGCAAATTCAGTATTGTTTAGATCAACAGGGGCAGGAGAAATATGGGGTGGTATTCCTGCCCTCAAGATAAAAGATGTTATTAAATCCAGTATATAATGTCAGAAAGATTATTATACCAAAATGGAAAGAAGAGGTACGGTGCGTTATGTCAAAAAGAACATTATATGGTTCGATTATAATTACATATCGCTGCAATGCTAAATGCAACATGTGTGATTGCTTTAAGGACCCGAGTAAGCCGGAAGAGGAAATAACCTTGGATATCATAAGAAAATTGCCCGAGATGGCATTTACCAACATAACAGGCGGAGAACCCTTTATTCGGAAGGATATCCATGATATTGTCAGGGAACTTTACAAGAAGACCAATAGAATAGTTATTTCGACTAATGGTTACTTTACAGACAGAATTCTTGATTTATGCAGAGATTTTCCGGAGGTAGGCATAAGAATAAGCATTGAAGGGCTGCAGGAGGCAAATGATAATATACGGGGAATACCTGATGGTTTCAACAGAGGCTATAATACACTGAAAAAACTTGTTGCAGCCGGGCATAAAGATGTCGGCTTTGGCTGCACGGTGCAGGAAATGAATTCTCAGGATCTGATTCCGCTATATAAACTCTCTGATGAGCTGGATATGGAATTTGCTACTGCAACCTTGCACAATTCCTTCTATTTCAGGAAAACCGACAATAAAATCAACGACAGGCTAAAGGTAGCCAAAGCCTTTGAACAGCTTGTAAACCAGCTTCTCAAGTCCAGGTCGCCAAAAAAGTGGTTCAGAGCCTATTTCAATCATGGACTTGTAAACTACATATATGGGAATAAGCGATATTTACCTTGTGATATGGGAAGCAACGGATTTTTTGTCGACCCCTTCGGGCATGTGCTACCCTGCAACGGCAGTAACGAAAGAATGTCAATGGGATCGCTGCAGGAAAATACCTGGGAGGAAATCTGGAATTCACCACGGGCAGAGGAAGTCAGAAGAAGGGTTAAGAATTGTCCAAAAAACTGTTGGATGATAGGTAGTGTTGCCCCAGCCATGAAGCAAAGAATATGGGTTCCCATGTGGTGGGTAGCAAAGCATAAGCTGAAGGGCAGCTATAGTCTTAAGGAAAATAAATTTATAGATTGCAAGGAGTTTAGCTCATATGAAAATCGCAATGATAGGGCAAAAGGGTATTCCGTCTAGATCGGGGGGGATAGAGATCCATGTGGATGAAATATCCAAAAGGCTTGTATGCCTGGAGTGCCAGGTGGAAGTTTATTGCAGAAAGGATTATTGCGATCAGGAGTTTGAGGCTGGGAATTATGAGGGTGTAAAGCTGAAATACACTCCATTTTTAAAATCAAAGCATCTGGATGCCATAACTCACACCCTTACCTCAACAATAAGTGCTCTTTTATCAAGCTGCGAGATATTTCACTATCATGCATTAGGACCATCAACGCTGGCTTTTATACCAAGGCTGTTCGGCAAAAAGGTTGTATGTACTGTTCATGGACTGGATTGGCAAAGAGGAAAATGGGGAAAATTTGCAGCCGCCTTCCTTAAGTTCGGGGAATATGCCACTGCAAAATTTGCCCATAAGACAATCAGTGTTTCAAGAAATCTTATTGGATATTACAAAGAGAAATATGGCATGGAACCCACATATATTCCTAATGGAGTAGAAAGGCCTGATTTGCTGAAGGCTCAAGTAATAAAGGAAAAGTATAATCTTGACAGTGATGAGTATATTCTTTTTCTAGCCCGGCTTGTACCCGAAAAGGGAGTTCATTACCTGATAAATGCCTTTAATAATATTAAAACGGAGAAAAAATTGGTAATTGCGGGTGGTTCAAGCCATAGCAGCGATTACGAGCTAGAAATAAGAAAGCAGGCTGCTGGAAACAAAAATATCATTTTTACCGGGTTTGTACGGGATCAGGAATTGGCGGAGCTATATAGCAACGCTTATTTTTATGTCTTGCCTTCCGACATAGAAGGGCTGCCTATAAGTCTTTTGGAGGCAATGAGTTATGGTAACTGTTGTCTTGTAAGCGATATACCTGAAAATACAAATGTTATTGGAACTATTGGTTACAGCTTTTCAAAATCAGATGTTGAGGACTTGATAAAAAAACTAGCAATATTACTTAATGATAAAGATAAGGTTTTAAGAGTTAGAGCCCTTGCGGGCAATTACATTCTAAATAAATACAATTGGGACAGGATAGCTGTTGAGACTAAAAATCTTTATAAGAGTGTACTTAAACCAAATAGCAAAAAAAATCACAGCTGGAGGTTGGGAAATGAAGGAAAAAGACATAATCTTAACTGAATTATTATGTGCTGCCCTAAGAAAAGACGTTGTCAGTTTTGAAAAGTATAGAGGACAGAACATTAATTGGCAGGAGATATACAAGGAGGCCAGGGCACACCAGGTACATACTTTGATTTATCCCATTATTAAAGAAGTTGATACAGAAATAGGGGTTGATAAAGAAGCTATGGAAGCCTGGAGGCAGTCAGTCATATCTTGCGGCTTTCAGATGATTTGCAACGAACTTTGGATAGGCGAAGTAATAGAGATACTTAATTCTTATGAGATAAAAACCTTAGTTCTTAAGGGGATGGTTGTAAGTAAATGGTATCCCCACCCTGAACTCAGGACTATGGGGGACTCAGATATACTTGTGATGGAAAAAGACTTGAAAAAGGCAACCGAACTTCTTCAGGGAATGGGATATACCTCACAAAAGGATAGGAATACTAAACATATTGAGTTCTACAAGAAAAGTTTTATTGCTATAGAATTACACAGGCTTCTTGCAGATTACAACTTTATTAGAAATGCAGATTCACTTAATAATGATGCATGGAGTAAGCCGATGGAAATAAAACTCGGTAACACAAAGACCCTTGCACTATCGTGGGAAATGCAAATAATACATTGCTGTATACATATGGCTTCCCATATCTCCTATGAGGGTATTGGCTTGAGGCAGCTGTGTGACCTGGTTATTATTGTTGAAAAGGGACGCAAGGAAATAAATTGGAATATTGTACAAGACAAGTCAATAAAATATGGTGTTGACCAATTCATGAGTGCCATATTTACGGTATGTCACAAGCTTTTTAATTTAGAAATTCCGACTATTTTCTATAATCATGCACAGTCAAACGTATCAAATATAGATTTACTTATTGAGGACATTATTGACGGAGGTAATTTCGGTAGAAAAGATCTTCGACGTGTATCAGCAAACGTACTGGTAAACAACACAAATGGCGGAGAAGGTCAAGAATACAGTAATAAACTAGTTAATGCCTTACATTTACTATTTCCTAGCAGAAATAAAATGTTGGCCAAATATAAATATATATATGTTAAAAAATCTCCATTGCTGTTGCCCGCGGCGTGGATACACAGAATTGCCTTCGGTATTATCCGTAAGGACTATAAATTTGAACATAAAAAGGCAATATTTCAGGACAATTCTTTAATTGATATGGCCAGCGACAGAAATAATCTTTTGGAATGGCTAAAACTAAGGTAAAGGTAAAACATCAAGATAAAAATAAAGTTTTAATGCAAAAGGAGGCTGTTTTATGAAAATGTATGTAAGACCAGAGATACTATTTATAAAACTTCGTGCTGAAGAAGGTATCGCATGCTTTGGATCAGGCGATGACCACCCCAAACATGGCGGTGGAAACAATGGAAAGCACAATGATGGTAAGAACCATGGTAAAAACCCAGGTGGTGGACGGAATGGTGGATGGGGTTGGTTTTTCCCTTGGTAAAATCAACTTTGTTAAGGAACTTGTTGATAAGTTCAGCTTAACAAAAGACCATGCGTTCAGTAAAAACCCGCAAAGAGGCTTTTTATTACTATTTGTATACGCGCTTTTCGCGTAGATGGAGGTTAGCTCGAAAGACTTCGCTATTGCTCGTCTTACAAACTAACCTATGAATTTATGGTCGTGCAAAATATTCAAAATATTTTCAAATACTATCAAATATTTTGAAAGCGCACATGGCCAATTAACCTCCTATATTCGCCTTATAGCGGATATAGGAGTAGACAATTTTCATTACATTTTATGGCTGCTATGCGGCTCATGGAGGTTAATATTATGCAAATTAAGAATGGATTTATGTTACGGGATATAGCAGGTCAGGCAGTGGTAGTACCTTTAGGCTCAAGGGTCGTAGAATTTAACGGAATTATGACTTTAAGCGAGAGTGGAGCTTTGCTTTGGAGAAAACTTGAAAATAACTCCTCTTTTGAGGAAATGGTTGAACTTCTGTTAACTGAGTATGATATTGACAAAGAAACTGCCAGCAAGGATGTAGAAAATTTTCTTGAGAGTATGAGAAGCAATAAAATACTTGAGTAATATTAACCTCCTTTATTTGCCTTATAGCGATAGAGGAGTGAGCAATATTTCATAACTAGTATGTGGCCGCTATGTCGGCTCAAAGCCATAATATGGCTTAGGAGACCAACTATGAATTGTCAAGTAAAAAAAGATTTAAATTGTG
>JAEYWA010000187.1 GCA_023431385.1 Bacillota bacterium
AACAGAAAGCTGCCCCGGAGCAGACGATTGTTCTACTACACCAAAGGTAATAGCTGAGCCTAACCAGCCACCCAGTACACGACTAGGCATTCCCTTCGCCCCCATGCTGATTCCTATTACTGGCGTCTGGCTGTAATTCTCTTGCATGTACAGTATAGTTTCCATCAGCCGAAGAACATCCCTCTTAGTCTCAGGCATGACTGCGATTTTAGGAATATCGGCTCCTAACTCCTGCATCCTGACTAATCTTGCCGTCATCTCTTTCGTAGACGGAGTTTTCTTAAAATCATGGTTACTGAGAACCACCTTGACTCCCTCTTTTTTGGCTTTATTAATCAAAGGTCTAAGAAAATCCTCCCCGAGATTCAGTTCCAGATCCACGAGATCCACTGTCTCCGTCCCTATAACGTCTTCATATAGCTTTTTATAAGCTTCCTTAGGAATAGCCTGATTTCCACCCTCTTCTAACGTCCGAAAAGTAAATAAAACAGGGCAAACGATACTCTCTCTTATCTTATGTAGAAGTTCTACGACCTTCTTCGTATCAAGGACATCATAATAGTAGTCTATTCTTACCTCTACCATATCACAATCAGACTGACTGGCATTTATAGCCTGTTCAATCAGTTCACGGTCTATCTTTCCCACCAGCGGAACACAGATTTTTGGCAACCCTTGTCCTATTTTTACACCCTTTACCTCAACTATGGCCATAAAAACCCTCCTACTCTATAGCTATACAAGATATATTCTTATCCCTATTGTAAACATTTTTCTATTTCCTGCAAGGTTTATTCTATTACTTTGTAGAATTCAATACTCTCGTATGCTATAATTTAAATTGTATATTTATTACATAAGACATTAATTAATCATTTTATAGAAAAGGAGAATACGATGGAACCCATTTTAGAGAGCTATGGACTCAGCAAGTCCTATGGCGGATTTATGGCATTGAACAATGTAAACCTTACCTTTAACAGGGGCCGTATAATAGGTCTTCTTGGTCCAAATGGAAGTGGAAAATCCACATTTTTAAAGCTAATCAATGGCTTATTAGTTCCTACTTCCGGAGCAATCCGTATTAACGGAGTGGCACCTGGCGAACAGAGCCGTTTAACCGTTAGTTACCTGCCAGAAAGAACCTATTTGCCTGATAATCTAACAGTGCGAAGCATTGTAGATTTTTTCAACGACTTTTATTCAGACTTTGATCGAAAAAAAGCCGCAGAAATGTTAAGTAGGTTAAATCTCAATCCTGATTCCAATTTAAAGACTTTGTCAAAAGGAAATAAAGAAAAGGTACAGTTAATCTTAGTGATGAGCCGGAATGCACAGCTGTATTGTCTAGATGAACCAATTGGTGGTGTAGATCCTGCAGCCAGAGACTACATACTGAATACGATTTTAAGTAATTATAATCGGAATGCAACGATTTTAATATCCACCCATCTGATTCAGGATATTGAGACTATCCTCGATGATGTCATATTTATTCAAAATGGTACTATTACACTGTATGCCCCTGCTGAAGAGATTCGACAACAACAAGGGAAAACCATTGATGCATACTTCAGGGAGGTGTTCAGATGTTAGGTAAATTATTAAAATACGAATATAAAGCTACTTATAAGCTATATATCATTTTATACATTATTGTACTGGCACTGGCTGTTATCAATCGTATTCTAAATGCCATTGATTTCTCCAAGAATGTGGTTTTAGGTGTTCTTTCCGGAACTTTTATGGTAACAATTGTACTTTCCTGTATAGGTCTTTACTTTGCTACACTTATCTTTATATTATTCAGATTTTATAAAAATCTGTTTACAGATGAAGGCTACCTTATGTTCACTCTGCCGATCTCACCAATGAGCCTGATTATATCAAAGATAATCGTAGGTATGACATGGATTTTATCTAGCGTTCTAATCATTATTACTGCCGTTGCTATCATGTTATATAATACCCCGACCATGGATACCTTAGAAGTGGTTTGGGACTTCTTTGGTAAAGGTCTCATGGATTTTTTATTTAACGGGCAGATCCTACAGTTAATCATTTACATCATCAATTATGTCATCGGCATATTCTCTACGGTATGCTTTATCTACCTGGCAGTTGCTTTTGGTCAGGTAATAATGCCACGGCATAAGATAGCAGGAAGCATCTTAGCCTACTTTATCATTTCAATGATTAGTAGCATCATTTCCTCTATTATATCTGTGGGATACTACATGATTACCAAGTATGATTTAGCATCAGATAACTTACCTTCCTCCTTCTATGGTTTAAGCAGTCTTATCAATTTAGGCTTTGCTGTTGTATGTATTTATCTAATCAATAATATCTGTAAAAAACATTTGAACCTGTCTTAAAAAAAAGGCTTCCTACACGGGAAGCCTTTTTTTATTCTGCCAAGCCAATATTGTCTAAGAGTATTTTCCCTTCTATCTGTCTGTTAAATGCAAATGTGATTGTTCTCACCTTAGAAAGATCCAGATTTTGGTTAACCGTCTTAAATTCCTTAAGGGGTATTCGTACTGTCTGTAATTCCATCTTTTTGTCCATGGTATCCTTATTCCACTGTAATTTAAACAGGCGGACATATAGAGGAGGATATATCGTGCAAAGCTTTGCTAATTCAATAGAGGCACTATTTCCGTCCACATCTTTTATTACAATATTAAAATTTAGAAGTTCTTTAGGAGAATCTATAACATCCTTAACATCCGCCACATCAAATTGAAGATTGTTATATTTAGTAAGGTCATATCCCGAGCTTCTTAAGTCCAGCCCAT
This sequence comes from Bacillota bacterium, assembly GCA_023431385.1. Taxonomy (GTDB): domain Bacteria; phylum Bacillota; class Clostridia; order Acetivibrionales; family DSM-1351; genus Ruminiclostridium. Next base: position 2,802 of record JAEYWA010000187.1, read on the forward strand.
AACTTGCAGTTGACTGATTCCACCAGAGATAGGCAGCATGATTATCCGTTTTATAGGAAGCTTTTTTTGTATAATAGGTCAACGATTGCTCACGGATAAATGAAAGCCCTTTCCTAACACTTTTTCCACCGGCCACCGTTATGGTATCTAGGGATATATCCTCCTCATAATCAGCCAAAGAAAAGAAACTGCTATCCTCATATCCACTGATATAAATGGTCTTCGGCATTCCTTCACCCCTATGGTGATTACTCTGAAATACCCTTCGATTCTCTTCCTTGCCAACCAGCGTATCTTCTAGAAAAGCAGTCACATACCCCTTTAGAAGGTTTCTCTGCTCTAACCCATTCATGATATCTGTCCGGTTAATCATTAGGGTTCCCGGAAAAGTCAAATCCTGCTGCCAGACTGTATTGAATTGACCATGATTGGCTCCTGCTATGTATATGTAGCTCTTATAACAGTCTTTTTCTCCTGTAAATTCAATATGATTGTACTGTTTCATTCCCATAAAGGTAGAAACATCACTATCATTTGCCCCTTGCAATACTAGATAATTGACGTCTTTTAAAGTAACAGTTCGGTCGGCAGGAAGATATTGGTCCACAGTTGGAGCAATTGCAATGACAGAGTGTATGGAAAAGTTATACTGATAAGTCAGATAGCCTACATCTGGAT
>JAEYWA010000217.1 GCA_023431385.1 Bacillota bacterium
GCTTGCGGTTTAGCGAATACTGAAGGAAGAAGAATATCGGAAAGCTGTGTGCGGGAGAATCGCATGCACAGTTTGATGAAGGGGAAAGAGGGAAAAGATATTAATTTTCCCTCCGACCTACTCTACAGCATAAGTATAGCATAAGTATAGCGTAAGTTTATCATGTGCAACATATTCGAAATTAAAAGGATAAGCTTGATTTAAATTAATTTGATAATAATCGTCGAGAAAATAAAGCTTTTTAATGTTATATTGAATATGAGGTGAGTTGATGCCAAGAGATCAGAATCTGATAAGGGCTTTGGAATATATCGACAGGAACATTACCCGGGACATTTGTCTTTTCGATTTATCCAGAGAAGCGGGATTTTCGGTACCACATTTTTATCGTTTGTTTAAGAGATTAACCGGAGATACCGTGGGGGAATACATTCTAAGACGAAAAGTGGTTATGGCAGCTGAGGATTTAGCAGCCGACAATAAATCCGTATGCAGAATTGCCTTGGAATATGGTTTTGAATCACATGACGTTTTTACCCGTGCATTTAAAAGGGTATATGGAATAACTCCTAACAAGTACCGCAGTGGCAAACCACCGCCTCTGAAAAGATTATCTTTAATTGAGAGTACCACAACTTCAAATGAGCATCAAATGAATTATAGTGTTTTGCAAGGTGAAAGTTTTTATGTTGTCGGCATGGAGTGTATAGCGACAAAATGGGACGGTGATGGGGCTATTGGCAGACTGTGGAGCGATTTTTTATCTCGTCTTGATGATATAAACTCAGTGTCCTGTCCCATTATTATGTACGGTATATGTGAACATGAAACCTGTAATAATGAGAACTTGAAATATATGGCTGCAATAGGAGTAGATTCTACAGATAAGATTCCTTCAGGTATGTCTGCAAGGAGAATAAGGTCACAAACCTTTCTTCAGGCCAGGGTTCCTGTAACTGTAAGCATACCCGATGCCTATACAGGGACAATCGGGTATGCAAAAAGTCTGGGCTATGAAGTAGATGAATACGATAATATTGAAGTTTATGGTCAAAACTTTCAAGACCCTGACTATAACAGCTTTAAGTTATTAATACCGATTAAGTAGATTACTTATTGAGATTAGCCATAAAGATTACCGATTATAATTACCATAAGTAGATTGGAGGGGTATTGTATTGATTTACGACATATTAAAATATTACAGTGAACCGGGGAAAATTACCGGTCTTGGAAAGTACAAAGAGTTTATTGAATGGCTGCCTGAAAGTCCTGAGGTTATTTATCAAGTAGTTCAGGGTTTAATTGTACATGATATGTGGGTCGGGCTTTATGGAGAGAGTTATAACTCAGACCATGAGTATCCGCAGAAAACGGCTTACATGGAGGATTTGCTTGATAAAGCCCTTGAAATAGACAGTTCCAGCCTTGCAATTCCACGGCATCCTCGTAACAGGGTAATTGCATGCTGCAGGGAGTTTGCTACATTAATGTGTGCATTCCTGAGAGCTAAAGGAATACCTGCCAGAAGCAGATGTGGCTTAGCAGTATATTTTGGTTGGGTCGGGAAATACGAAGACCATTGGATTTGTGAGTATTGGGACGGCAGCAGATGGGTTATGGCTGATCCCCAGCTTGATCCGTTTCAACAGAGTTATGTTACTAACTTTGGACTGAAAGGCATTAATGATAACTTTACAGAAAAGAATATCAAAGAAAAAATAGAGAGGATTAAACAGTTTACACCCCGCGACCTGAAGCCTGATGAATTTATCACTGCGGGACAGGCATGGAGACTATGTCGTGAAGTTAATGCCAGCCCAGAGGATTTTGGTATTAGCTGTCCAATCAGACCTGAATGGGGTATTGAATCCTTGTATGGTCTTTGGTTTATTAGAGGTCAGCTGCTTAGGGATTTTGCATCGCTGAACAAAATCGAAACAGTTCCATTTCTTGTCAGAATATGTAATGGGTTGGACTGGAAGCCCTGGCGACTGGTTTATGCAAAGGACAGTGACCTCTCAGAAGAAGATTTTGCTCTGTTGGATGAAATCTCACAGCTTACTTGCAGTGCAGAAGAAAACTTTAGCAAGATACGTGAGCTGTACAGGAAAAATACAGATTTATCTGTACCTGAGGAGATTATAGCGAGATGACCACATAGTTTAGTTACTTTTCCCTTTCCCTCCTGAACTCAGTAGGAGTTGTATTACTATATGTTTTAAACACCCTGTTAAAGTTTCTTATGTTGTCAAAGCCACACTCCAAAGCAATATTCGAAATACTTTGGTCAGAGCCTGTTAAAAGGCTCTGTGCCATATTTATTCGGAGTTTGTTAACATAATTATTAAACTGTTCACCTATTTTATGATTAAACAGCCGGGAGATATGGAACTTGCTGAAGCCTAGATCTTTTGCTACGCTTTCCAGAGTAATATTTTCACAGAAGTGACTACCGATATATCTCAACAGCTTTTGAATTGTAGTATCATGAAGCTGTTTTCCGTCCTTAAAAACAAAATAATTATCCAGCTTTCCAAATATTGAATAGAGAAGCCCTTTAATAACAAATTCATTCCTGTCAGTTAGTCCTTCCTCCATAACCATTTTGAGTAAGACTTTTACATCGGCATGGTATGTTCCATCTACAAAAAAAATCATTCAGGGTCTTACCCATACGCTCATTGAAATATCCCATAATAATGTCAGGGGAAAAAATAAGTATCATTAGCTTGGATTCTCCGGTACTGCTATAGCAGTGTATATCATTGGGAAAGCATACGGCAATATCACCTAAATGAAGTGCTTAAAAAGGAATGGGATTTTGACGGCTTTGTAATGAGTGACTTCTACTGGGGTGTCAAGGATACCGTTGAAGCCGCAAACGGCGGTCAGGATATTGAGATGGCACATACAATGTACTTCGGAGATAAATTAGTTCAGGCAGTAAAGGATGGTCTTGTACCCGAAGAAAAAATAAATGAGTCTGCACTGCGTATAATTCGTACCTTACTGGCATTTACTAGCCAATATGAAAAAGAGGGCGACACTTCTGTTTTAGCCTGCAAGGAGCATATTTCACTGGCTCTGGAAAGTGCAAGAAAGGGAATAACACTGCTGAAAAATCAGGACAATGTTCTTCCATTAAATAAAAAACAGACTAAGAAGCTCCTTGTCCTTGGAGCATTAGGAGAATTGGAACCCATAGGAGACCATGGTTCCAGCTGGGTGAGACCTCCGTATATTATTTCACCAATTCAAGGACTGAAAATGGTTTCACCGGATACAGAAGTTATTTATGACAGAGGAGATGATCATGAAAAAGCTAAAGCCCTTGCAAAAGAGGCTGATGCTGTAGTCTTTGTTGTAGGCTACGATCACAACGATGAAGGAGAATTTGTATCAGAGGATGAAGCAGCAGGCTATACCGGTACAATGGGAGGAGACAGAAGATTCTCTCTAGGCCTTCACCAGAATGAAATTGATCTGATAAAAGCTGTTGGGCCTGTCAATAAAAATTCTGCCGCAGTATTAATTGGTGGCAACATGATTATGATAACCGAATGGAAGGACTGCGTTAGCTCTATACTTATGGCCTTTTACCCGGGAATGGAAGGTGGAAAAGCATTAGCCGAAATCCTGTTCGGTGATGTTAATCCAAGCGGAAAGCTTCCATTTGTTCTGCCATATAACGAGAGTGACCTGCCTCAAGTAGACTGGGATACAACCAAACAGCATTATGATTATTATCATGGATATACAAGGCTTGAAAAAGAAGGTGTTAAGCCGCTTCTTCCTTATGGCTTTGGCTTGTCCTATACAACCTTCCAGGTATCTGATGCTTCCTTTGCAGTTGATGGAGATAAGGTATCTGCAACCTGTAAAATAAAGAATACCGGTAACGCTGAAGGTACTGAAGTGCTTCAAACGTACGTTGGTTTCAGTAAATCTTCTATAGATAGACCTCTGAAGGTTCTCAGAGGATTTACCAGGGTAAGCCTGAAACAGGGCGAGGAGAAGGAAGTAACCATAGCCTGCCCTGTTGAGAAGCTGTGCTTCTTCAATGGAAAAACTAATAAGATGGAGCTTGAACATATGGAACATGAGGTATATATCGGAACCAGCTCCCAGAACGAAGATTTATTAATGGGTACGATAAAGCTGTAATAAGTTGTCCTAGTTTTCAGACCTATTTAAATTAATAGCTCCTTCCTGACTAATGTTAACATAAAGTTGGGGAGGAGCTTTGCTGTAAAAATGATATGATATAACAGTAATAAGGCCTGATATAGCACTACAGCAAGAAGGACTGATGAGAGGAAGGTTTGATATAACATTATTGTAATAATAACTGAGAGTTGACAATTATTCAGCATTCATTTAGTATAATACTTTGTGTAAAAGAGAATAAGCAAAGGCTGCTGTTCTGTTGTATAAATAGTGCTGTTTACCTAGCTGCCATATTGATCCAGGTAAATAGCAAAAATATTGATAAGGAAAGTGTAATATATGTTAATACCATCAAACCTTGTAAATGAACACTTTGATGACCGGTATTTCGATGTGGTTAATGCGTTGGACGAGGCTCAACAAATATATTTCAGGAACAATAATCTCACTGAACGGATTAAGACAGCATCAGAAGCTGATACCTCCTTTGTAATTGGTGAAACGGGCTTCGGAGCAGGCCGTGTGGTAATTTCTCTTATGGAATTCCTGGAAAAAAGTTGTTTGAAAAATACTACAATAGAATATAATTCTGTTGAATTGTACCCTATGAGTCATGACCGGATGCTTAATATACTGAATGGATTCAGAGAGCGGGTTGGTGAAAAGATAGATTTACTTGTGGAAGCATATCAAAACATTGATATTTCTGTAGGTGGCTGGCATACGATGAGTATTCTGCAAGGCTTTGGAAGGATATATATTAACCTGTATATAGGTGAAGCACTGGACATGGTGAAGGATTTGAAGAAGCCTTGCGATGTCTGGTTCCTTGACGGTCACAGTCCTAAAAAAAATCCTTTAATATGGAGACCTGAATTACTTATGGAAATAGGTAAAAAGACAAAACCAGAAGGTACCTGCGCTACTTTTACGGTTGCAGGCGTGGTAAAGAATGCGCTCAGGGAAGCAGGCTTTACGCTGGAGAAACTTCCCGGATGCGGCGGAAAAAACGAAGTATTGCACGGGATAAAAGGCAAATAAGTTAGAAAATACTGTTTACCAGAGTGGAGTCTCGTTCCATGCTGATGAAGAATCGAGGATTTTGTTTATGACATGTAAATAATTCTTCGAGGAATGGCATTTTTTAATATTCTTCATCAGTTTTCCGTCACTGTCAGTGTGAACAGACATATACGACCAGAACTCTTTCATTTTATCAAGTAAATGCTTTTCTCCCGATAATACACTCTTATAATAGTCATAAATATCATCATGAAACTGCTTTACCATTTTCATTTTTTCCTCTGAAGAAAAAGTGCTCCCTTTAATTTCAGACGGTAGAAACGGATTGCAAAGTGCTCCTCTGCCAAGCATAAAGCTTGATATATCAGGTTGTTGCCGGTTAATACCAGCAAAGTCGTCATAGGAAAATATATCCCCGTTGTAGGTTACATTATGTCTACATGCTGAAGCAAGAGCTTTAAAGGAATTCAAATCAACACTGCCTGTATACATTTGTATACCTGTCCTGGCATGTATAATTATTTCACCAAGAGGATATTGATTCAATATTTCAATAACACGCATACCTTCTTCAGGGTTATTCAGTCCGAGTCTCATTTTTACTGTTAATGTATAGGAAATATCATGGCAAACAACTTCAAGAAAGCTCTTAATCATATCATTATACGGAAGGATGCCTGAGCCCTTTTTCTTATTAGTTACCATGGGGAAGGGGCAACCAATATTCCAGTTTATTTCCTTATAACCCATATCTGCTATAACAGAAGCAAAGAGCCTGAAATCGTTTCCGTTATTTCCAAGAAGCTGTGGTATTAATTTTACAGCCAGATTATTATGCTCTGGAAGAATGTCCTTTAATTGGGAAGTACTAATTTTTTTATTTTCGGCTGTAGCTATAAACGGTGAATAATATGCGTCAATTCCTCCAAAAATCCTGTCAAACGCGTTTCTGTAAAATGCTGTTGTCATTCCTTGAATGGGTGCTAAAAAAAGATTCATATACTTGAACTCCACTACTGTAAAAATAAATTCATCCTCAATAATATATAGTTATTTGAATAAATTCAATATCTTTTTTTAATGATATAAATTTATTAATTTGATATCTACTTTAATAAAAATTTCTAAATAATTTTTGTATTTATGTAAATACTAAACATTGGTAGATACTATAAAATTTAGGAGGTTTTAAGCATGAGAAATAAAAAAATATTAATCGCACTAGTCTTAGTACTTACAATTTCTATGTTTACAGGTTGTGCAAAAAAGGATAATATGCAGGGGACCGCAACACAAACTACAACACCAACCACATCGGCAGTTACCACAGCTGGAACCACTGCGGCTGGTACAACTGCTGCAGCAACGACCCCTTCGGCAGGTAAGCCTACTACTGATGCAATAAGTTCAGCGTCAATCGTAAACAGCCAGGACGCCTTTGTAAAGGCAATCGGTACTAATGGTACATGGATAATATGCTTGACAAAGGATTTGACCCTTGATAAAGATATATCTCTTGATGGTGAGTACAAGAACGGAAAGAAGGATAGTGCTGGAAAAGATATAATACAAAGAAAAATTGCATTGTATTCTCAGGATGCAAACCGTAACATTACTGCAAGATATACCTTGAAAGCACCTAAGTTTACCATAAACAGTCTGGAGGCAAGCATTCAGCATGGAACCTTCAAAGGTGACCTATATGTTAACGTAAAGAATTTTCAGCTTGTTGACACTTTAGTGGAAGGAAATGTTTACTTTACTTCTGAGGAAATTAAAAAGTCCTTTAAAATGGATGACAAGAGTAAAGTAACTGGCAAGCAGGAAGTTAAGAAATCATAAAACTGGTTTGGATAGCCGGAACGTAATACAAAAAAAGCCGTTTATCTACGGCTTTTTTTGTATTACGATACTCAGGTTTTTCAAGGAGTGTTACTATATTCTAGGACAATTTATGTCTGATTGATTTCATTCTTACTTGCCCCCTCTGAGATCTCAGACACTATCTTATCAAACATTTCCTTATCTATCTTGTACTTTGAGCGATAGATCAGATACCCCGCCACAATAAATACCAGCGGAAGTATCAGCATGGCCAGCTTCATTATCAATAAGCCGGTGTCTGTCACATCTTCAGGTGTGGCGGCAGAGTTTATTCCCGACAGGATAAGTGTAATGCCTACAATTCCGTTTGCAATAGCTCCCCCAATTTTATTGATCAGCGGCTGAACTGAAAAGGTAATACTTTCATTGCGCCGTCCCAGCTTCCACTGCCCGTATTCTACGGTATCTGCCAAAAACATTAGCATCAGCAGCTGAATAAAAGCCTCGCCTATGAACAGCAGTACGCCTGCAATTCCAATAGGGAGCATATTCATCGGAGAAATAAAGAAAATGATGTAGCCCAGAAGTACCAACACCGTCGAAAGAGCATACAACTGTTTCCTGCTGAACCTCTTCGAAAAAACAGGAAAGCAGCTGAGTGCCAGCAGCTGTGACACGCCCAGGATTCCTGCGAAAACCGAATACATGTTTTCATTTTTAAAGGCATACTTAAAGAAGTACACTCCAAAGCTGGTGGTTGTACAGTAGCCGATCATAAACAGTGCCATTGCAATGGCTGTATACAAAAGCTGGTCATTTTTGAAAAGTACCCAGAACAACTCCTTTAATGAAGTGCTTTCCTGCTTTTTGTAAAAAGTACGGTCTTCTTTTACACCGAACAGCGTGAAGCATAAAAATGCCCAGGTTATAAGTACAATAACTGCCGCCAGAATAAACCAGGCCGATTTATCTCCTCCGAGAGCATTGGTTATGGGGAGAATACCTACAACAATAATATACATTCCCACATTAGCGCAAATACGGGCAAAGGAGCCTATCCTTTCACGTTCCTTCTGATTATAAGCCAGGGAGGGTAACATGGACCAGTAGGCTATATCATTTGCCCCGTAGGTTAAATCCCAGGCGAGATAGATAATGACAAAACATATTACAAAACCGATACCTGTTAGTCCGAAATCAGTAAATAACAATACTGTTAAGATACCTCCAATGATTCCTCCTATGGCTATCCAGGGTTTGAATTTCCCATAGCGGGAGTGTGTGTTATCCACCAGAATTCCCATAATTGGATCATTAACTGCATCAAAAATTCTAAGGATGGTAAGTGCTCCCGTCATATACCACATTGTGGAGTCAGGTAAATCAAGTATTTCGGTCAGGTAGAAAAGCAGGTACATGCTTACAATGGAATAAAGCATATCTCTTCCTACTGTGCCAAGGCCGAAGAAATAACGGTTTCGCGTTACATTACTACTCATAACTCAAGCCTCCCAAGATAATTTATATAAAAACAATAAATAATGATATTTTGTATAAAACAATAAACAATTAAACTAATAAGGAATCACTTCTGCTGGTAATATATAAATCTGAACCGAAATCTCCAAACATACGGACCTTATCGTTATATCCCGTTCCCGAAAACTGGCTGGGGAGAGGAATCCCTGCTGAAAGTGCAAGGTTTGAGCAGGACAACTCCTGAATACAGTCAGTCAAGGTGTAGTGCCGATTAGCCATTCTGAGAATCATTCCGTCAGGGTTCAGCTCTATAGGAAGGATATGCTTCATAAGCCCTCCAAACCGCTCGATATAAAGCCGCTGTGGCCTGTTTCTTACGAGATATCGGCCATCCTTCAGGCCCTTTACAACAAGTTTGTCTTCGCTTTCGGCAGCAGTTGAAAGGACTTGAAAAAAGCCTGTTATTGCCGTTTCCCTGTCTTCACTCAAGCTTTGCCATACAACCTTGTTATCCTTAAGGCTTTTAATCCGGGAGAAGGTACCGAATTGGAACAATTTTCGATGCTGCTTATAGAATGCTATCTGCCCTGCAATATCCTTTTTCTCCTCAGGTGACAGATTCTTCAGATCCAGTTCATAACCCAGACACCCGAAGCAAGCCACATTAAATCGGGTAGAAAGAGGTGTTTTCCGTAAAGTCTGCTGATGTGGAGATTGAGAAACATGTGCTCCCATAGTTGAAGGAGGATATAAATATGACAGCCCTGTTTGAATTTTAAGCCGTTCAACAGGATCTGTGTCATCAGAACACCATATCTGGGGGCTGTAACAGAGCATACCCAGATCAAAACGGTTTCCGCCGCTTGAACAGGTTTCCAGAAGAATATGAGGGCGGGGTCTGAAGATTTTTGTTAGGACTTCATAAAGTCCTATAATGTATCTGTGATAAAACTCTCCTTGATTTGATAATAGCGCTGAAAAGCCTTCAGCCATGTGGCGATTCATATCCCACTTGACATAGCTTATACCTGCTCCATCCAGCAAAGCTCCAACATTTTCAATAATATAGTCCCTGACTTCGGCTCTTGTAAGATCAAGTACCAGTTGATTTCTCCCCATAACCGGTTTGCGAGTAGGATGAATCACCGCATATTCGGGGTGGTTTCTATATAAATCACTGTCAGGGTTAACCATTTCAGGCTCGAACCACAAACCAAAGTCCAGTCCAAGTTCCTTTAGCTTATCTGAAAAAGTCTTCAAACCATGGGGGAATTTCTTCGGGTTTACCCAATAGTCTCCTAAGCCGCTCTTATCGGTATTCCTTGCTGAAAACCAGCCATCATCCAGAACGAAAAGTTCGACTCCGAGCTTTTTTGCGTCTTTTGCCAGATTTATAAGTTTTTTTTCATTAAAGTCAAAGAAATGAGACTCCCAGTTATTAATCAGCACCGGACGTTCACTGTTTTTCCAGTGACCTCTAACCATGTGCTCGTTAATAAATAAGTGCATGTTTCTGCTCATGCCGTTGAAGCCTTCAGAACTGAAAGTAACTATTCCTTCCGGTGTCTCAAAGCATTCACCTGGTAACAGTCTCCATTCAAAACAATGAGGATTTATGCCCAATTGAACTCTGACAATATCGCTACCGGATTTTTCCACTAAACCAAAATGATTTCCACTGTAGACAAGATTAAAGCCATAGACATGACCGGTATCCTGGTCGGCATCCTGACTTGCCAGTATAAATCCGGGATTATGTCGATTACTGCTGTTCCCAGTTGTGGAGGAATTAATAATTATTCCGTACTGAACAGGTCTTTCGTGAAGATTACATTCTTTAATCCATCCGCCGTCCAGTGTCAGCATTCGGAAATTTTCATCAGGTAAATCCAGAGACATGCTCATAATACGGCGTAAGTCCATAGGACCATCAGCTTTATTAGTAAGAACGGCACGCCGGGTTATTATGTCTGTGCTTTCAAAAACTGCATAATAGAGATCAAGTGTAATGGGATAAACGGTATCAGATAGCGTCACCTTTATAGTTTGGTCAGCGTTGTAAGAAGAGGGCAGCGTTACTGTAGGAACTGAGCACTCGCAGATACTGTGGTTTAAATACAAGAAGTCGCTAATAAAAGAGCCTTCAGGCATTCTCAACTCTGTTGGACTTTGTCTGAAATCGCCACGGCCGTTGTCAGACCACTCCAGGAGCATATTATCAAGACAGTACAATTGATCAGACTGGTCATAAGAAATACTGCTGCCTATAGGTATGGTCTGCTTATTGGCCAGTACTTCTATAGACTCTGACTCTTCCAGACGGGCTCCATAATAAATATGTTCCATATGACCGAATTTCGTATACCTGAAAATATATGTGGTATTAACAGTATCTAGCCTGAAAACATTATCTTTGACTGTTATCAAAAATTGTACCCCCCCAGGTATTCATGTCCAGGCACTATTTTCTGTGACATCCCTGTAAGCGTACCACAGTGCCTATTTCCAATATTTATCTGAATTCATATTATCATAAAAGTATATTATTTACAATGAGTTATAAAAGAGTCAGAACTGAAGTGCAAAAAGGAAAAACTTCAAAATATTACAAATTAATTGTAATTAAATGTCAAAAATGATAAAATGGTATATATTTAATATTCTTCCATTTCTTAGTATTGACTTTAGAGCTGTGACTACATTTAAGAATTGGTGAAAGGTCGTACAGATACAAATGCGATGAGAGGAGTATACAAATGACAAATCTGCAGCCGGTAGATGAAATTTTTGCATCCTGGAGGAGATGTATTAGTTCTGGAGTTGATAGATCAGTAAATGTTATTAATACTGGCATTAATGAGGCGGTGTTACAGAACGCATTAAGCGAAAATAAGTTACTAGGATCAATATTTGATGAAGTTGGAGATGATTTTGAGGACTTATCATTAATGAAAAATGTTGTACTGCTGTTAATTAATCCAGAGGGCTTACTATTAAAAAAAAATGCTGTAGGGAGTTAGGAAGGAGAATAGAAAGATTAGGATTTATTGAAGGAATGTCGTTTTCGGAGAAAGTCATTGGAACAAATGCAATTTCATTAGCCATGAAGCTCGAAAAAGTAGTCTATACCTTACCTCAGCATCATTATAGTGAATTATTAAAGGATTTGTTTCTGTATTGCATTCCTTTGATTATTAAAGATGAAATATTTGGGTATTTGGTGCTATGCAGATTGAAGGACAAAATTGAAATTGATCTTAAAATTCTTGCTGATATGACAGCTTACAGGCTTTTAAATGAGTTAAAGCAAGAAAAGCTCAACCCCTTTCTCAAAGGAGACAGGGACCACAATATGACAAAAAAGGAGCTTGAAATACTGAAGCATATGGCTTCAGGCCTTCCTGAAAAAATAATTGCTTCAAAGTTAAATATCAGCATTAATACGGTAAAATACCATAAAAAGCTCATTTTTAAGAAGCTTGAGGTGGAATGCACCGCCCAGGCAGTTATTAAATGCATAAAACTCAATATTATGAGTATTAATGATATAGATTGCTAATGTAAATAAATTATTACTGGTGTTATGCACAGAATATTAATCATTTTAAGTTATTGCTAATTCTCTGGAAAAACAAAGGACACTACCTATAAGGGTAGTGTCCTTTGTTTTTCGGGTTTTACTACACAAATAGGTAGTAGTTTAAATTGTAAATACTGTTAAAATATGTATTATCAAACAGAACTTAGCAAAATATTACAATAGTAACCAATTAAATGCAGTAAAATTTTCTCTTTCCGCAAAATGAACAATATTTTACAAAATTTCTAAGGAAGGGTGTCTGATATGCCACTGATTGAAGTTAGTAACCTTGTGAAGGACTATAAACTCAATGTAAGAAAAAAGGGATTGCTTGGGTCAATACATAGTTTACTGGTTCCCGAGTATAAATTGAAGCGTGCCGTTGATAATATAAGTTTTTCAATAGAAAAGGGCGAAATGGTAGGTTTTATAGGACCAAACGGTGCAGGAAAATCTACCACGGTTAAAATGTTGACGGGGATACTAGTACCAACCTCCGGTTCTATTTCCATTGGTGGTTTGAGCCCCCACAAGGACAGGAAGCAAAATGCAATGAGACTGGGAGTTGTTTTCGGACAGAGGAGTCAGCTGTGGTGGGATTTGCCAGTGGCCGATACCTTTGAGCTGTTGAAATACATATACAAGGTTCCTGAAAAAACCTATCAGCATAATATGAGCTTGTTTAATGACTTGCTGGAAATCAATGAATTCATATCACAACCGGTCAGACAACTTAGTCTTGGACAAAGAATGAGAGCTGATATAGCGGCAGCGCTTTTGCATGACCCGGAAATAATCTTTTTTGATGAACCCACAATTGGACTTGATGTTATTGCAAAGGAAAAGGTTCGTGAATTCATAAAGTTTATAAACAAGGAAAAAGGTACAACGATGCTCTTTACAACTCATGATATGCAGGATATAGAAAAGACCTGCCGGAGAATGATAATAATTGATGAGGGCACCACAATATACGACGGAACTGTGGAACATATTAAGGAAAGCTTTGGAACAAGCAGAACACTTGTTGTAGATTTTGCAGAAAGTATTGGTGAGCTTGGTATTCAAGGTGTAGAGGTGGTTGACCAGAAGGATAGGAGGAAATGGCTTAAGTTCCAGAAGGACGAAGTACAGATATCGAATCTTATATTTGAATTGACCCGGAAATATGGGATTGTTGATTTTACAGTTCAGGAACCTGAGATTGAAGCCATCATCAGGGAAATATATCAGGGGGGAATAAAGTTTGATGAGAGCCTATATAGAGTTTGCTAAAAAAGCCTTTCAGAATAATATTGCCTATAGAGCCGATTATGTTGCCGGAGTAATAAATGCTATCGTAATGATTTTTGTAAACATATCAATCTGGAAAGCAATTTACGAAGATGAGCAGGCTGTGGACGGTGTTCAATTTAAAATGCTTATTACGTATATTGTCCTATCCTTTCTGATGCAGTGCATATACGGCATGGATGAATATTTTATTGAGAATAAGGTCCGCTCCGGTTCCATTGGGTTGGATTTGTTAAAGCCAATAAGCTTCGGTGGATTTGTTTTTTCCTACAACGCCGGAATACTTGTTTTTCGAGTGCTGATGCAGCTTATACCTGCAATGGTAGTATCAATATTTCTTTTTAAAATGTACCCTCCATTTTCCTGGTCTATGGCAGTTTTCTTCTTAGTGAGCACTGTATTGGGATATTTTGTTCTATACAATCTCAATTTTATAGTATGGATGAGTAGCTTTTGGTTTTACTGGACCTTCAGCCTGGTAACCATAAAGGATGCCGCTGTAATGATATTATCAGGTGCTCTGCTGCCACTATGGTTCATGCCACAGGCCTTGGTTAAAATTATTAACCTGACACCCTTTGCCTCAATATATTATGTCCCAATATCCATATATTTGGGGCAAGTACCTATGGAAGAAATAGCCTTGACTCTTGCTAAGCAATTGTTATGGGCCACGGGCTTATTTATAGCTGGCAGGCTGTTATGGAAAACAGCCATTAAGAAATTGGTGGTACAGGGAGGGTAAACGATGAGGAAAAAAGCACTGTTTAGCATTTTTGAACTTTTTACCATACTGTTGATTTATATTAAGCTTAATATAAAAGCGATACTTGAATACAAGTTTGACAGAACATTTATTACTATAGCAATTTTCTGCAGGGAGATGATAAGTGTTGTGGTAATGTTTCTGATACTTGTGCGATTTGTACACATAAAGGACTGGGAATATAGCGAACTATTCTTTCTGTATAGTTTTCTGTTTCTATCCTACAGCGCTTTTGTACTCTTATTTTCAGGAATGAGGGATTTTACAGGTATTATTTACTCAGGAGAATTTGACAGGTATTTAACCAGACCTATTGGTCTGATGTACCAGATAGTTGCATCAAGATTGGATTTAAGTGCCGCACTGGGACACGGTATAGTAGGAGTTCTATTGTTTGTCAACACGGCCTTTTCTGTAGGAATCCACTGGACCGCTCAGAATATTGCATATTATATTATAGCCATATTAAGCGGCGCAATTATTCAGGCATCAATTTTCATGTTTGCTAACTGTTTCAGCTTCTGGACCGTAAAGACAGATAATCTTCGAAACATGATATTCTTTAACGCTCGACGCTTTTCAGGGTATCCAATAAGTTTTTATCCGGGAATTATCCAGAAGCTCCTGATTTTTGTAATACCCTTTTCCTTTGTTAATTATTTTCCCACTCAATACTTTCTTAATAAAAGTGATATGAGCTTGTTTTGGAGTGGATTTCTTTACCTTCCCCCATTAATTGCAGTTATTATGCTGGTACTTGTATATGCTTTTTGGAAGTACGGAGTAAGGTATTATTCCAGCACTGGAACAGCAATGTAGTGACCAGTTTTATAAGTTTTAACTAAGTAAGTATTGGAGGTAGCAGACGATGAAAAGCTATAAAAATTTAATTGTACTCGGACTTTTGATATTGGGAGCAGCTGTATTTCTTACAATAAAATATGTGAATTTTAACACCGTGCTGGTAAATGCAGGCTATTACGAGGAAAAAGTAACTGTACTAAGCACTGCCGACATACACGGGCATATTGTGTTTGATGACTTGGCCGGCGGCTATTATTCACTGGATGAAGTCAGTACAATGATGGGTATGCCGCTCATGAAACATTTGATAGATGAAGTAAAAAAGGATAATAACAATACTTTGCTTTTGGATTCGGGAGATTTGTTTCATGGTACCAACGAAGCCAATATCGAAAAAGGGAAGGGCGTTGTAGATGTGACTAATTTAATGGGTTATGATGCTATGACGCCGGGAAACCATGATTTTAATTTTGGTGCCGACAGATTGATAGAGATTTCCGGTCAGCTTAAGTTTCCTGTCCTATCGGCGAATATTTATAAGGACGGTAAGTTGTTATTTCAGGAATATAAAATTGTCCAGATGGGGAACAAAAGAATTGGCTTGTTTGGTTTGACAGAACCACACGCACTTGGAAACACAAATTCCAAGAATAATTCAGGGGTCACTCTTGAGGATCCTGTGAAATGTGCCAGGAGTGTAATAAGCAAGTTGGAAAATCAAGTTGATGCAATAATACTTGTATCCCATATGGGAGATGATCAGGACAGGGAATTAGTCAGGCAGGTTGACGGAATAGACCTGATACTTTGCGGACATCATCATTTCCTGTATGAAAAGGCCGATAAAGTCAACAATACATATCTTGTAGAAGCCGGCGGTTACAGTACTCATGTTGGACAAGCGGATATGTATTTCAAGGATGGAAAGGTATCGAAGGTTGTTTGGAAGGTATTGCATACTAATGATAAGAGCAAGGAAGACAAAAAAGTAGCTGCCACAGCTGAAAAATACCATGCAATAGCTCTTGAAGCAAATAAGGAAGTAGTAGCACGAGCTAAGGAAAAGCTGGATGGATTCAGGTCCAACGTAAGAACAAAAGAAACAACTCTGGGGAATGTGCTTACCGATGCCATGAGAGAGACTGGTAAGGCAGATTTTGCACTAATGAATGGTGGGGGTATAAGAGAGAGCATACCCCAGGGTGATATAAGCTTGTATGCAATTGGAAAATCACTGCCCTTTATCAATTCACTGGTAACTATAGAAATTAAGGGTTCAAATGTATATGAAGCACTTGAAAGGGGAATCAGGCTATATCCTGATGGAGGCTCCAACGGCGGGTTCCTGCACGTTTCAGGTATAAAATATACATTTGATGCTTCAAAGCCAGCCGGCAAAAGAATTGTAAGTGTAACAACAGCTGACGGCAAACCTCTGGATAAAAATAAGCTGTACAAGGTTGCTACAAATGACTATTTACATAATGGCGGTGATGGTTACATTGAACTTGAGGATTCAAAATTACTATCGAAGGGTGAACTTCTGAAGGACGTATTGGCCAAGTATCTGAAAAAGAAGGGCGAGATAACAGGAAGTATTGAGGGCAGGATACAGGTGGTAAATCAAAGATACAAATAGAAACTCTCAGAATTTCAAATATGGCTCAAAAATTAAATTTGATAACAACTAATCAAAAAGGAGTGTAATAATTCATGCAAAAGAATGATATTCAAAGCAAGGTTTGTGAGCTGGTAAGCAAACTAGGACAGTTCAACAATGACAACATTGAGGTAGATAGTGACCTTAGAGACAATTACGGTATAGATTCAATCGTATTGGTTGAGCTGCTTGTTGAGATCGAAGATGCTATGGGAATAACTTTTGACAGCAGTTCCTTGAGCTATGATACTTTTTCGACAGTGAACTCTATTACTGATTATGTACTTGAAAAGATTGCTGAATAAGCTTTTATTAAAACATGAGGTGGCATATGATAAATGATTTAAACTACAAGGTTCCCAGGTACTTTAAACCATATGTAAATGATTGTTTCCATAATACATACTCGGCAGTTCTTCAATATATGGGTTTAAAACCTGAACTTATACTTGCTGATTACCTCTCCTTTATGTATGACCAAAAAAATAAATACATCGGAGTCAACTACTTCTACAGGTACAATAATACTGTTGAGTTTTCAGAGGAAGAACTTAATACATCCCTTGAATTTGTGTACTTTCCGGCTACCTCAAACTACAACTCGGAGTCCGGAAAGGTTGTGAAGGTAAGGCATGAGGACAGGTTAAATATCAACATGTATATATCAGATGATTCCTCTGTTGCATATTCTCGATTGAAAGAATTGCTTGATAGTGGAAAACCTGTTATTGCAGCTGTTGACTTGTATTATATGAGCTATCACAGAGCCTTTGGCAAGGAGCATGGCTTACACTGTGTTGTAATAACCGGGTACAACGAGAAAGAGGGTTATTTTGAACTTTTTGATAAATTTGCACTCTCCAGCAGTGACTTTGATGGAAAGCTCCCAATTGATGAAGTAATAATGGGAAGAAAATCTGATAATCCGCTGCCGTGGGGGGATAGGACAAACAGACCAGTAAGAAACCTATGGATGGAGATAAATGTTGATAACTCCTTTAGTATTAAGGCTTATAAATTAATTAATGTTCTTGAAGAAAGTTTTAAGAGAATGTCGGGTCAAAAGGAAGTGTTAGGACACAAATGCGGTTTAGAGATGCTGGATTTATTTATAAAGGATCTTCTACTGAAAAAGGCTAAAGACCCTGATGCTGCAACTATAAACTGGTTCAAGTCATATCTGAACAGCAGCTTTAAGAACATTTCGAGAAGCAGAAAACGATTTGCAGTATTTCTTGAAGAAATACATGACATGCTTCCGGAGCATTTGGTCAACGAAGTGTCAGGTTACCTGGAGGAGTCTGCAAAGCATTGGGATATATGTGCAAATATAGCTCTGAAACTTGGTATAAGAAAATCCATGGAACTGATAAATGATCTTGTTGAACATCTTGGGATGGTTCGAGATTTAGAAAGCTGTGTACTGGAAAGACTTGGGAGACTGTTTGCATGCAGGGTTTGATAATCATTAAATATTCTTAATATAAAAGAATACAATTTAATCTGATAAGGAAGTGATATAGGTGAATAAGAGTGAATACTCACCATGGAAGCTGTTCTGTGAAAGCTGTGAAAATTACAGGGATAATACATTGCTCATTTATAATGACAGCAGATTTACCTACAGTGATATATACCAAAAAGTATTGGAATTCAGTAATATTCTTGAAAAGTGGGATTTTACAATAGGAGGTGTTTATCTTCCGAACTGTACTGAATTCATAACAAGCATGTTAGGCTTGAACCATATGAAAAAAGTCTTTGTTTCACTATCATACCAGTTTAGGGGAAATACTCTTGCTGAATTGATAAACTATACCGATGTCGAACTGCTTATTACAGATGAAAAAGGGTTTGGAACAATCGTAGAAAATATTGAAAGTTTAAATATCAGGGTGGTACTTGTTTTGCAGGAAAGTGGCAGTTTTACAGTTCACGAATTCCCTAAAGCTCTGAAAAGAGAACTGTCGGGAATTTCAGAAGATACCTTTGGTATATGCTTTACATCAGGATCTACATCAAGACCAAAAGGCATTGTGCTATCAAACTACGCTATTACCGGTAATGCTTTGGCGGTTGCTGAACATCTGGGTTTTGACAGCAAGGAGAGAACAATAATTCCAAGATCTCTTGCTCAGGCAAGTCCGATTTCGGGAGACGTTCTAATGGCAATTAGCAGAGGCGGCGGAATAATACTGCTGAACAATGTATTTCACCCTGCAATATTCTTAAAGGCAATTCAAGAGCATAGGGCAACAAACTTCTATATTGTAAGAACAATGTTATTGCAAACTCTTGAGTATACCCAGTTTGGTAAATATGATCTGAGTTCAATAAAGCGAGTACTTATTGGAGGCATGGTAAATCCGCTTACCATATATCAGCGGGCTGCTGCAGCTTTCCCCGAAGCAAGACTGTATAATGCCTATGGCACTTCAGAAGCTTCTGCCAGAGTAACCTTTGGGGAACATGATGACGTAATAACTCTACCCTGTGTCATAGGCAAACCTATGAGGGGCTGTCAAATAAAAATCTATAAAGAGGATGGAAGTGAAGCCCAAGCAGGTGAAACCGGTGAGGTATACATAAAGAGTGATTACATGATGGATGGCTACTATAAGTCAGCTGCACTAACCGATGAAGCTCTAAGTGATAAAGGCTTAAGAGTCAGAGATATAGGATATAGGGACGAGGAAGGCCGGTTTTTTGTACTCAGTAGAAATGATGACATGATAATGCAGGGAGGCAGCAGAGCTTATCCTATTGATATTGAGGAGGTATTGCTTAAAAATCCGGCAGTAAAGGAAGCTGCTGTAATTGGAGTAGAGGATGAGAGGCTGGGACAAAAAATCGTTGCAATGGTAGTTTTAAAAGAAAACTGCACTGCAGAAATTAAAGATATATACAAATGGTGTGTAACTGAGCTCGAAGATAAAAAAGTACCGAAGGAAATTTACATTATCGCCGAAATACCGCGAAATGTAATAGGGAAAATCAGTAAAAGTGATATAAAAGAGCTATATAAAAAATTAACAACGAAACAGGAGGCTGTATGATGAATAGAAACGAGATATCTTTGGAACGCCAGCTGGTGCTTATGACAGCTATTGATATGGACGAATATCAGGGAAATGAGCTGAAAAAAATACTTGATAGCAATATTGAATGGTCTGAAGTTATATATCAGATGATAACTCATAGAACAATAAATATGTTCAGGTACAATTTGAAAAAATTTGATCTTTTTGAGCCCCTTGAAAAAGAGCTGAGAAGGCTTATGGACATTCAATGGGCAGTTATGGGTGAAAGAAACCACTGTTACCTCGAAAGACTGGGAGAGATTTTAAAAGGCTTTGAAGCTGATAACCTGGTCGTGCCGGTTCTAAAGGGAAATCTATTAGCCAGTTTGGTTTATCCGACTATTGAGTCAAGGGTATTCAACGATCTGGATATGCTGATGCAGCTTGATGATGTAGCCCGGGTTGTAAAAGTTCTGGAGAGTCTTGGATACATACAGGGAAACTATGATGAAGAAAATGACGTAATTGTGGAAGTATCAAGAAAGCAGAAGGTTCTTCACCAGATGGCAACTCATGAAATTCACCAGTTCTTGAGACTTTGCGATAATAAATTTGCAAAGCTGATAGAGGTGGATGTCAACCATGACATACTCTGGAAAGGTAACTGTCCGTACAAGGTTCCGACACAAGAGCTGATAAAGCGCGCCATACCTGTAGAAATAAATAACACAAAGGGATATATGCTGGATTATATCGACAATATAATCCAGTTAAGCTGTCATCTCTTTAAGGAAGCCTGCCTGATGATATGGATTCACAGTCTTCAGGATATGAAAATGTATAAGTTTGTTGATCTCTATATGTACATAAAGAAATTCTCAGAAAAGATAGACTGGAACTTGCTTGTGAGCAGAGTTAAGGAATATAAGCTTGAAAAAGTTCTTTATTACAACTTCTACTACATTGAACTCATGTTTGGAGAAATTGTGCCTGACTTTGTTAAGGCAAGCTTTAAGCCTAACAATTTGGACTATTTGAACCAATATGCTATAGAAAATGAAGAACCTTGTACGTGGGAGTTTGATTTCTTCACCCGCTTGTTTGACACCAGCAGACTTTTAAGTATAGATAAGAGCAAAGCAAAAGGTATGAACAGATTTCTGGATGCCAAATTTGGTTAATGACAGAAGCATTTTTCTTTCTATTTGGAAGTATATGCCACTATGACAAGGAGCTTAAATGATGGGAACAAAGACAGTAACAATACTAGCGTCAGGTTTTGGCCTGGGACTGTATATCCCCGGGCTCCTGGCAGCACAGCGCTTACGTGATAAAGGAGTTCCTTCCCAGGTGCTTGTTTTTGAAAACCTTATTTCTGAAGAGAAAAGGCAAAGTATAGCAAAAAGCAAACTGGCCTCTCACAAAAGTTTTTCTTATGCACGAATGTCAGGAAAGATGGCGGTAGATATGAGAAAGAGCCTTGAGCCTGTTCTGGTTGAAAAGCTGCTTACAGGCTGGGAAGAAGCTGGGATGAGAGATTTTATCATACTATCCGGACACTGGGTATACATTCTGGATCAGTACAGATCCAGAATAGCTCCAAAGACTCTGAATGCTGAAATTCTATATATAGATTGCGATCTGCCTCCCTCCTGGAGAAATCTAAAACAGCATATGCCTGAATATCACATAAATTTCAAAGAAGTTTGGCTATTTGATTATGAAAACCGGAAGATAGATTTTCAGCTGCCGGTCTGTGATACACCTCCTGTACCATATGATGAAAGACCAGAAAGGTTTCTGCTGCATGGAGGTGGCTGGGGCATAGGAACCTATTTGGATAGAATCCCGGAATTACATAGGAAAGGTTTGGCTCTGGATATTGTTGTGTATGAAATGGAGGAGGCCTCCAATAGAACAGAGGGCGACCGATACTACATGGTGGATCCGGCATGGTGTGCATGGAACAAAAGTAAAGAGGGCTCCTTTGAATTCCCCCCTTTTTGCGAGGTCGTGCCTCCTAAACACCCTGTTTTTACAAATAACGCAAAATACCATAACCTCTTCGGTATTACAAGGACAGCCAGGGCAATTATAGGAAAACCCGGTGCGGGTACTCTGATTGATTCCCTGGCGTCCGCAACCCCCCTTGTTATGCTGGAGCCTGTTGGAGTGCACGAACAAAAGAACGCGGAGTTCTGGGAGCAGATGGGGTTTGGGATTCCATACGATAAATGGGCTCAATTAGGTCTCCCCACAGGTCTGCTTAAAGAACTACACCAGAACCTCGTGGAATATAGATTTTCTGTACCCGATTATACAGAGCACTATAAACGCTGCAATGATTTTTAATATAGAGCCTCTAAGAGGTGATTTTCAGTAAAAAGACATTAATTTTATGCATGTGAGGCTACGATGGAAGAGAATATGAAAACCACTGGAAGCAAAGGCATTTTAATAGTGTTTGAGGGTATCAGCGGCTGCGGGAAAAGTGAGAATGTCGAACATATTCGGAACTGGCTCGCCCACAAGGGATATAAAGTGGGTGTATTAGAATGGAATTCGAATAGGTTCATACGCAGTATTGTAGACAAAATAAGTGATCTACGGCTTCTGACACCAGAAATATATAGCTTTTTCCAATGGCTCAGCTTTATACTTGATTATTTTTTTATTATACATCCCCAATTGAAAAAGAAATATATTTTGATAGCTGACAGGTATATATATACAGGCTTGACCCGTGATTCTGCAAACGGTGCCTCAGGACGGCTGGGAAAAATCCTGTATAAAAAAATAGTCAAACCTGATCTGACTTTTTTTCTGGATGTAAGCCCGAAAGAGTGCTATAAACGTATCCAAAAACGAGGAAAGACACTATTTTATACAAATAAGGTAATCAGGGAAAGCACAATTATTAAGAACAAGGATTTGTTTTATCTGATGAAACTTCGAAAGGAATATCTGCATTTATTTAGTGACCATAATGTTAAAAACAATACACAAATAATTTGGGTCAGCAATAATAAGGATATAGTTAAGCGTTGTATAGGCAATTACTTAGCAGGAAAAATGGAGGTTTCGGAATATGTCAAGTCACTCAATTGAAAGTGTTCCCCGGTATTTTGTGCCGTATACCTCCGACTGTTTTCAAAATGCATATGGAGCAGTGATTTCCCACATGAATTTAAACCCTGATTTAATTCTCGCAGATTACCTTTCGTTCATGTATGAAGCAGATACGGGATATATAGGTATTAACTTCCTGCATAAATCATCAAAAGCCTTTAGCTTTACAGAAGAAGAATTGAATACTTCCCTTGAATATGCGTATTTCCCAGCAATAAGCTGTTACAGCGACCCCAGGGAAGCTTCTGCTGAAGTACCCTCCGATAAAATTGAGATTTGTATGTACCTTGAGGATAATCCGCATGTTGCCCATGAAAGGCTAAAAGATTTAATAAATAATAATATGCCTGTGGTGGCTGTTGTTGACTTGTATTATATGAAATATCACAGAGCCTATCAACGGGAGCATGGAGCTCATGCAGTTATAGTAACAGGCTATAACGAAGAAGAGGGCTATATTGAACTGTTTGACAAGTACAGTCTGTCAAACAGTGATTTTGATGGCAAAATACCAATGAATGAGTTCAGACTTGCCAGAAGTTCTGAAAACTTCTTAGGCTCATTTTTTAAGCCCATTAGACACTTATGGATGGAAATAAGCATCAGTCCCTCATTCTATTATAATGAGCTCAGGTGGAAAAATATAATTGAGGAAAGCTGTAAAAGGATGCTTGGTGAAAAAAGTGTCCTGGGTTCAAAGTGTGGACTTTCTGTAATTGACAGCTTCAGAGAAGCGCTTTTGAATAAAAAACAGGAATCGTCCGCTGACGAGCTCTTCTCTGTTTACAGGTATTATTACAATTCTGCTTTTAAAATACTATCGAGGAGCAGACAAAGATTTGGAATTTTCCTGAGGCTGCTTGATTCAAGACTACCATCGGGTATAGTGGAGGAAGCTGTATTCCATCTTGAGGACTCCTCAAGGAGATGGGAAATCATATCCAACATGTCCTTGAGATTAGCGATAACAAAAAATTTACGTTCTATTAATAATGTCTGCAATCAGTTGGAAGAAATCAGGAATAGTGAAGTTCTTGCAACTGAAAAGCTGCTCCAATGCGTTAAATCCTGGTACTAAAATAGATATGGCTTTGGGAGGTTCATATGGATGAAATCAAGCTTTTTTGTTTACCTTATGCTGGGGGCTCAGCTTCCATTTATTTAAGATGGAGTAAATTACTTGACCGCTCAATCAAGCTCTGTCCTTATGAATTACCCGGACGGGCTAACAGACATAAGGAACCCTATTACAGCAGTCTACAGCAGGCTGTTTCTGAGCTTGTACATATTATTGAAACAGAGTGTGCAGACAGCGAATATGCAGTATGGGGTCATAGTATGGGTAGTATTATGGCATACGAATTAATTTGCTCCCTTCAACAGAATAGAATAAAGCTTCCGGTACATGTATTTTTCTCGGGAAGGTATCCTCCATCTGTAGAAAAAGAGGAAAGAAATCTCCATTTACTATCTGAGGACGATTTTGAAAAGGAAGCTGTCAAGCTTGGGGGGATCCCTGATAAGCTTTTAAAGTTAAAGCCGCTATTGAAAACAGCCCTGCAAACCTTGAGGGCCGACTATAAGCTTTTGGAGACGTATAAGCCCGGTAGACTTAGAAGAAAGTTCAATTTTAATATCTCAGTATTTGCAGGTAACAAGGATGAACTGGCTCAGCCGGAGGATATGAACTGCTGGAAAAATTACTGTGCAGGGCAATGCAATTTTTATTACTTTGAAGGAGGGCATTTTTACCTACATAAGTTTGCAGAGGAAATTACTCAAATCATCAGCGACACACTTGTGAGAATAAAGACTGAACAGGAGGTAGTATATGGAGGATAAAAAACTTGAGGAGCTTGCAAAGGAGTATGGTACACCGCTTTATGCCTATGATGCGGCCCAAATTATTTCTCAGTATGAAATTCTGAAAAAAAGTTTGCCCAGGGAATTCGGAATATTTTATTCCATGAAGGCCAATCCGCTGTTGGGGCTATGCCAGCTTTTTAAAAAGCTTGGTGCAAGAATAGAGGTGGCATCGTCGGGAGAATTGCAAACAGCTGTAGCTGCCGGCTTTGCACCTGATAGCATCATTTTTACCAGCCCGGGGAAAACCCTTGAGGAACTGGAGCTTGCAGTTGAAACCGGAATATACAGTATAAATGTTGAGTCGATTGAAGAGGCTGAATGTATAAATAAACTGGCAGTACAAAAAGGCAGGAAAGCAGATATCTCTGTCAGAATAAACCCTGACTTTGATATTGCCGGCTCAGGTATAAAAATGACCGGTGTACCTACCCAATTCGGAATAGATCAGGTAAATGCCGAGAATACTTTGAACTATTTAAAAACGCTTTCAAATGTTAATGTAATCGGAATACATATTTACACCGGAACGCAGGCCCTTAACGCAAGTAATATTATTCTTAGTATGGAACAGATAATCAAGCTGTCACTGGAATTATCGGAGAAGTGTAAATTCACGCTAAAATTCCTTAATCTTGGAGGAGGGTTCGGAATACCTTATTTTAAAGATGATTCCACTCTGGATATCGAAACTTTTGGCAGGAATTTTTTGGTAATGTGGCAGGATTATAAGGCGAAACTTTCAGGTACGCAGGTATTTGTCGAAAGCGGAAGATTTCTTATGGCCCAAGCCGGCACTTACCTGACTAGGGTTCTATACAGGAAGGGGTGCAAGGGTAAAAAGTATCTGGTATGTGACGGAGGCTCAAATCAACATGCATCTTCCGCTTTCTTGGGAAGATATATACGCAACAATTTCCCGATGCACATTTTAAACAAAACAGAGAACGAGGAACAGGTAAACGTGGTTGGCCCGCTGTGTACGCCTACCGATCTTGTGGGACAAAATGTTGTTCTGCCGGAGGCGGGTCCGGGAGATATTGTCGCGATTGACAAATCAGGAGCTTATGGAAGCACACAAAGTCCAGTATTGTTCCTGAGTCACCCGTTGGCTGCAGAGGTGCTATATTACAAAGGCAAAACCTATATTCTAAGAGAAAGGTGGGGAAAGGAAGATTTTTTAAGGGGTCAGAGAGAACTGGAAATCAATCTGTAAATCAAAGCTGAAGAGCAGTAAGAAGATACTGATATCAATGCTCTTTAAGGATAAGCTTATCAGACTTGGTTTATTACTCTAAAGAATCTTAAAACAGTTATGGATAAGGAATTTAATTTAATTCAGTACCTTGAAAAGGATAGGGATAAAGGAATTATTGTTTGGTTGTGCAATATAGGGGCAGAAAAATATTGGAATACCCTCAGTGCCGGAATTGTTGACAGGAATGAGGATATACCGGTAAACCGAATAGAAGAGATGAATCTTCTCATTTGTAGGGAGCAGGATATTGTTATACTTCGGAAAATGCCCGATGCCGATTATCTGAATAACCTTAAAAGTCTGGGATTTTCCATTCCAACCATTATAGTACCCGAAGATGCAGATTTACTTACCCCTATATCTGAACTGGTACTTAAAGATGAAAATTTATTACAAAAGCTGAAAGACATTACTGCTAAAAACGAGGATGTGTATTTTGTACCTTATGCAGTTACCTATCTGGAAGAAGCAATTGCTAAAAAAGCCGGAGTACGGTTAATGGGAGCACCCTCCCTTGTAAATGCCCGGATAAACGACAAAATATATAACAGGGAAATATCTGAAATACTTGGTTTTAAGGTTTGCAGCGGGAAGATTTGTCATTCTATTGATGAAATCCGTCAGCAGTACGACCAACTAACAGGTAATGCTCCTTATTTTAAAAAAGTTATTATTAAAGAACCCAACGGAGCTTCGGGAAAGGGCCTGTATATCATTGAGAGCAGGGATAAGCTGGAGTCAGGCCTACGCATGATAACGCGGTTTGCAAGAGGCCGTGAAAATGCAAAATGGCTGGTAGAAGGCTGGTATGATAAGAAGTTTGATATTAATTATCAAATCTATGTTTCTCCCAAAGGAGAGGTTGAGGTCTTTTCTATCAAACAGCAATTGCTGAGAGACACTGTATATATCGGTTCTGTGTTACCGCCAAGGGTTGACGGGGACATTATAGAAGCCTATAAGGGGTATGGTGAAACAATAGGAAAATACCTGTACGAATTAGGATATACAGGAGTTGCCGGAATTGATTCGATTATAACCGATCAGGATGAGATAATTCCTATTATCGAAATTAACGGACGGTTTACCCTGTCAACCTACATATCGTTTATAAATCAAATACTTAAGGAGCGGAAGATTCTTTCCAGATACTTCAGATTCTTACCAGACAGAGCAGTCGGATATCATGAACTGTGCAAGACTCTGGAAAGGGAAGGAATTCTGATGAAGCCGGAAAATATGGAAGGCGTCTTGGTTTATACAGCAGGAACACTGCCATATAAATTGCATGAAGGCTCGGACTATTTTGTGGGCAGGGTTTTTACCTTGATTGTTTCAGAGGACTGGAACAAAGTTGAAGAATATAATCTAAAGCTTGAAAATGTTTTAAGCACATTTTTACAAAGCAAAATCTAATTTTAGAGGAGACATTCATTATGGATTTGGTTGAAAGAATCGAAAAGATCATATTAAATATTTTAAGGATTGAACCTGAAAGAATCAGAGAAATTTCCGGTGATGAAACACTAAACAGAATAGGTGTGGATTCTGTTAATTTTATTGAAATTGTTATAGGCCTTGAAGATGAATTTAATATTACATTTGAGGATGATGAGCTATTACTTCAAAATCTGAATACTATCAACAAACTAAAAAATGTCATTACTCAAAAACTCGGATAGTTATAGAGTCACCTGATCATCTACAATTGATTGAAATATTTCTTATATATGTAGATTGATGAATATTTGTATAGATGTAGCTGGAGGTATCTTATGAAATACATGAAGGAATTAAAGCCATACAATAATTTCTGGGGAAATTGTATTACAAATATGTTGCTTTCAATACTTCTGGAAAGAGACCTGAGTTATGAACCAATTATATATATGAATGACTATCAATATGTTATTCTTCCTACAGGACTTTATGTAGACTATTCGAAAGAGTATTATGATTACTTTAGAGATATTTTTGTATTTAACAGGTGTAAATTTAAAGACAAAAACAACTTCTTGGCGGAATTTAAAGATATCTTGGTTAACAATGCATATGTGACCCTTAATATCGACCTGTTTTATTGGGATGAAAACGGGGTGTTTTATAACAAGGTACATAATCCGCATTTTTCATTTATTGTTGGTTTTGATGATGAGAATAATCAATTTTATGCTTTTGAAGATAACGTGAACCTGGACTATGGAGTAAAAAACATTCCTACCAGTAATCTGATTCAAGCATTTCAGTCTGATTATAAGGATAACCGGGAGGATTACAGGATAATCACGTTTAAAAACCCCTGTCTGAAACCTTATATATTAAGTATCAGCCAGGTGTTTCATAATGCAGAAAGGCTGGTTCTTCATTTAGAGGAACTAATAAAAATCAAAAATATCCTCAATAGGGATATCCTACTGTCTGATATTTCCAATATATTTAGGCTTGGGAATGAATGCGGCAAGGTACCGAACAGGCTTAAAGGAAATGTATTATTAGTTAATAATATATCGGATAAAGGTATGCTTGATGAGGCCTGTATTAATGGAGTTGTTGAGAGGATAGAACAAATAAGCGATCAGTGGAGGGTAATCAAAAATTTACTGTTTATGTATTATTACGGAAAAAGAGCAATTGATCTTGACAAGGCTGAGAGCTTAATTATTGAAGCTTTTATTAAGGAAAGGGATTTCTGGCTGAATTTCATTAAGTTAAAGCATTAATTGCAATTACTCCATTTGGCTGGGGAATGCAAAAATTTACTAATAGGAGTGACCTTGCTATGAAAAAATACAGTTTTGTCATACCTACCTATCAGAGTAAAAATATGATAATCAATACATTAGCGGCCATAAGCAGACTAAATGGTTTTACGAAAGACAAGTATGAGGTTGTGATTGTTGATGACGGCTCGACAGATGGTACAGAAGAAGAAGTAAAGAATATCAAGGCATCCTTAAATATAAAATATATTTATCTCGAAAGAAATGCTGATTCCTGCCGTTCCAGGGCAAGAAATGTCGGTTGGAAATGCGCTGAAGGAGAGATTATTATATTTATTGATGCCGACATCTTGGTGAAAGATGATTACCTCTCTGAGCTGGAAAGATATTTTTCTGTTAAGAAGGATTTATTGGTAGCAGGCACCAGAATTATGATTCCTGAAACAGTAGCTGTGACCAGTGTTAAAGACGGGAGTGTGTTTGATAGGTTCAGATTCAGCCTTGATAGTAAAGAACTTATTGAATTCCGTCATGATATTTTCAATGAGCTGTCATATAATTCCTCAAGAATGGATTGTCCATTTTTATATTGTTTGAGCTGTAATCTGGCATTACCTAAAAAGTGGCTTGAAAGTATCGGAGGCTTCGATGAGGATTTAAAAAAATGGGGTGTAGAAGATATTGAAATGGTATACAGAGCCTACAAGCAAGGAATCAAAATAGTAATAAACAGTAAACTGGAGGTTTTTCACCAATTTCATGGATTCTCAGGAATTTTCGTTGACGAGGACAAGCTTGAAGGTGTTCGCGAAAATACAGAAATATTTCTAAGAAAGAATAGGGGAGCATTCAGAGATAGTAGTGATATTGAAATATATGAACTGTTTAATAGTATTGCAACAAGGTTTATAAGTGTAGAGGAGACCTACAAAATCTATAAACCCGAATCAATTATTGATTTTTATGATAAAGAGCAGCTTCAGGATGTTAAGCAAGCTATTTTGGAGCTAAGTACAAAAAATGACTATAAAATTGTTATAAATGATTTTGTTGAGGATACTGACCTTGATATTTGGATTCAACTTTTGGATTGCTGCAACCCTCCGGCATATTATCCAGTCTCAAGAAAGATAAGAAAGGATTCTATTCTGGGAAGATATTGAGAATTCCCTGCTTTCGAGTACTCAAGAACATACAGGTAAACATATTAATAAAAAGGAAGGTAGAATAATTATGTGTGTTGAGCAAAAAAAAGATTATCAGATTTCAGTGATTGTTCCGGTTTATAATGTTGAGGAGTATCTGGAAGAATGTTTGGAAAGCTTGACAGTGCAATCTATTGGATTAGATAATTTCGAAGTTATCATGGTTAATGACTTCTCAACCGATAACAGCGGTCAAATCATGGATAGATATTCAAAAAAGTACAATAACTTCACAGCGGTACATTTGCCGCATAACTCAGGTGGAGCAGGTCACCCCAGAAATGTGGGTATACAAAGAGCAGCCGGAAAGTATATCATGTTTTTAGACTCTGATGACAAGTATATGCCAGATACCTGTCAGATAATGTACAATGCCATAAATACATATGAATCTGATCTTGTAACAGCCGGGCATAATTATTTTCGCAAGGAGTCAGAGGGCAGTTATAAGCCGGTTGATGAAATTGTAGTCAATACATCCTTATATAAACAGCCGCAGTTGCTCAATATCCCACCGGCAACCTGGTCAAAAATTTATCGTAAGGAATTTATATTAAAGCATAATTTAAGCTTTCCAGCTAATGCTATTGGAGAAGACGCCGTATTTGTTTTTAAGTATATGATGGCAGCAGAAAAAATAACAGCCCTTCCGGTTTCAATATACAAGTACCGTATCAGAGAAAATCAAGAGAACCCTTCTTTAACTCAAAATATTTCCAAAACATTTTTCAAGGAGTATAACGATACACAAAAACTTCTGGTTGATGCTGCAAAGCAATACAAAATAGACTATATTTCTCTAAAGTTCCATCGGGATATGGATTATTTTCTGTGGATGATGAACAGATCCATTCACACTATAGAAGAAGAGGAAATTGCTTCAATATTTGAAAACTATTACTGGTTTGTGAAAGAAGGAGAAAAATATCTGCCAAATTGCAGAGTATCAGATAAAATTATTATTAACAAAATCCTTGCCAGGGATTTTGTTGGAGCGTCAAAAGCGATGTTCTCATTTAGTGATTTCCGTGAATTAGAAGCTATTATAGTACAACAAAAGGGAAAGCTAGAATTACTTGGAACTTAGGCTTGGGTTATAGAGATCTCCTTGGAGTGCCAATTCCGATGTGCTTTAGCTCCAATCTTTAGTGTAATATAGTTTATTAGTAGCTGTTGCATATTTTATTAAAAAATGTTATAACGAGGTAAATAGCATCTATGGACAGAAAATAAGCTATATGTAGGAGGAACCTATGAGCAGTATTTCACAAAGGATTGACAAATTACCCGCTACCTCGTTACTAAAGAGAGTTTTATTCTTAACAGGAATAGGCTGGATGTTTGATGCCATGGACCAGGGAATGGTTTCAGGTGTTATGGCCTCCATCGGAAGAGAATGGAAGCTGGAGCCATCGGATCTGGGTTTACTGGGAAGCGCTTCTGCGGTGGGCATGGCTATAGGTGCAGCAGTTGCTGGAATGGTTTCCGACAGATGGGGCAGGAAAACAGTAGTTACGTATACGCTTATTTTATTTGGTGTAGCCAGTGGTTTATCTGCGGCGGCACCAAACTTTGCGCTTTTATTACTATTCAGATTTTTAACGGGTCTGGGCTTGGGAGGAGAACTACCCGCAGCATCTACACTTGTAAGTGAGTTTTCACCGACAAAAATCCGTGGACGGATGGTGGTATATCTGGAGAGCTTCTGGGCCTGGGGATGGATTATTGCTGCGTTGATTGCCTATCTCCTTATACCTGTGTATGGCTGGCGGATAGGTTTTCTGCTGGGAGGAGTTCCCGCCATTTATGCGGCCTACTTGAGAAAGGGGATTCCTGAATCCCCGAGATATCTTGAACAAAAGGGACAGCTGAAGGAAGCCGATGAAATTGTATCGAAAATGGAACAACAGGCAGGAATTAAAAATACAGATACATTCTATGACAGAACAGTTAAAGAAGCAAAAAATAGTCGGGTGATGCTTTCGGAATTGTGGTCAAAGGTTTATATAAGACGTACAATTGTTCTCTGGGTATTGTGGTTAGGTATTAATTTCGGTTATTATGGTTTTGTATTATGGACACCAACACTGCTGGTGGGCAAGGGCTTCAGTCTTGTGAAGGGCTTTGAATTTACATTGATTATGTGTATAGCGCAGTTGCCGGGATATTACAGCGCTGCATATCTTATTGAAAAAATAGGCCGTAAGGCTGTATTAGCCATATATCTTGCAGGTACTGCGGTGGCCGCATATCTCTTCGGTCATGGAGAAAGTGTAACTGCCATACTGGTATCGGGCTGCCTGCTATACTTTTTCAGTCTTGGGGCCTGGGGTGCTGTATATGCATATACTCCCGAGGTGTATCCCACAAGGGTTCGTGGCAGTGGAACAGGTTGGGCTGCTGCTGTTGGACGTTTGGGTGCTATAGCTGCGCCATATATTGTGGGGGTAATTTATCAAACCAATGGAAAGCAGGCCGGCTTTAACAATGTTTTTTTAATTTTGACATTAGTTTTTGCGGTAGTAGCAGTAGTAGTTGCAGTTGCCGGAGTAGAAACCAAGGGACGAACTTTGGATGAGATAAACACGTCGGACACATGATTATTGAATAAAAGGGGGAAATCCAAATGGTAACATGTAAAAACCTTTATGAGAACAAAAACATTGAGGTAATTGAGAGCAAAGGTGAAGTCAAGGTTCTGGAATATAAAAAAGATATAAGCGTAAATGCGGAAAATGCTATGGCTATGTATTATGCTTCAGAAATGAATGTTAGGAAAAGACAGGTCTTAATAGAACTTAACAATAGCGCTTATACAATAAGTGCCGGCGCTATGCAGTGGACTGCAGGTGCAGTCGGCATGGCAGCTGATGTTAAGGGCTTTGGTGATCTTCTCGGAAAAGCTTTATCCTCAAAAGTGACTAAAGAATCAGCAATAAAACCTAAATACCAGGGAAGCGGTTTACTCATGCTGGAACCTACATATAGGCACATTCTGCTTGAAGAAGTATCGGATTGGGGTGGATTGGTACTGGACGATGGATTGTTCCTTGCATGTGAATCAAAAATACAGCAAACTGTTGTAGCCAGATCAAATATCTCCTCTGCCTTACTCGGTAATGAGGGTTTGTTTAATCTGTGCCTTAGAGGTCAGGGAATTGCTGTGCTCGAGAGTCCTGTACCCAGAAATGAACTCATTGAATTTGTTCTTCAGAATGATGAAGTCAAAATAGACGGAAACTATGCTATTGCATGGTCGGATACACTTGATTTCAGAGTTGAAAAATCAAGTAAAAGCCTTTTAGGCTCTGCTGTTTCAGGTGAAGGTTTAGTTAATGTTTATAGAGGTACGGGGAGGATTCTGCTGGCACCGGTGGTTTAAACGATTGTACTGTTGTTAAACAATACCCTTGACACGAACATATGTTCGGTATATTATATTAATATCATGATACATACAGCGTTGGACTGCTGTCATTTTAGAATATAGGAATTTATATGTTTTGAAATAGTGGTAAAGTTCCTGAAATATTGAGGTTGAAGGTGTACACTAAAAAATAGCAATTGTGAAATTCCTATATTCGGGGTTTGAAAAGGGGAACCCCCTTTCCGGTTTCAGGAGGGTGCTCAGAAATGTGAAACATTTCGTCGAAGGGAACCTAGAGTTTCCTGGCGAACAAGATAATTTTCGAGCTAAAGACTGAAAAATGGCCACTAAACAGCAGCTTTCCGAAGCAAATTTCTTGGGTGGTATTGGTGATATATATGGTGGAATATTTTTTAAAAGCCTCTCTGGAACGAAATAGAATTATAAATATTATTTACTTAAAGGATACCGAAATTACTGAAAGAAGCATAAGGGTATATGAAATCAGTAACGGCAATATTAGGGCTTTCTGCTTTTTAAGAAACCAGAACAGGGTGTTTAAAATCAATAATATTCTTTCGGCGTCGTTTAATCATGATGATTACAGGTTAGCCAAGTAATTTACATGTAAAAAGAGCAGGATTTTCCTGCTCTTTAAATTATTGTCGAGGAGAGTATTAATTTTATTCATTTAAGGGCTTGCATAACAGCTCGTTTATTTTTAACTTCCTGAGATTTCTGGAGGATGCTGCCTGCATGACAAGTGCTGTATCCGAACCTTTACCTGTTCCGGCTATCGCTATTACTTTTTCGCCTGAATTTAAAAGCCCTGCATCTGAGGCCATCATAACAATTTCATAACATACCTTAATACCTTCACAAAAACACCGTAAAAAGTCTGCTATAATACTTGGCACATTTGAACCAAATAACTTATCGGTATGAAACAGCATTGTCCCGAAATGTACCTCATGGCCCGCCTGGCGTATTTCTTCTGCCAAAGCAAGGGGGAAGGGGTTGTCAATTCTAGAAAAGTCATATTGGTGAGGAATTATGACTAATTTTACACCTTTATCCTTAAAAAAATTCATAGCTTTAATTGCAGTAGCCCCGGTAGTAGAAGCCAACACAACTTTATTTATTCCAGTGTCCACCAATCTATGCTCAACAGCCTGGAAGGTAGCTTCGGTATTATCAACTTTTACAGAATCAAAATAGATTATTTTACTTACCATATGTTTCATCACCTCAATTTCAATTATTAATTTGGATTTACTAAACTGACCATTACCGGTTATTACGCATTGGGGTTTTACCAAACGCTTGAATAATGGACTCTACTTTCATTAAATCTATTTTCAGGTACTGCTATTTCTGCGGGATGACCTATAGCAACAAGGGAAAAGGGCTTGATATATTCAGGAAGCTTAATGATACTCCTGATGGCATTGGAATCCTCACCACCCCTTGGATTGATGCCTTGCCAGACAGCGCCCAAACCCAAGCCTGTTGCTGCTAACAGTATGTTTTGCGTAGCGGCAGAACAGTCTTGCTCCCAATAATATTCTAACGTAGCTGCCCCTGGTTCTCCGCACACTAGAATAGCAACTGGTGAATTTTTTAGGTTTCTAAAGCCACGGTGAATCTCCGATAAATGGGTTAGAACGGTTTTGTCCCGAATAACAACAAAATGCCAGGGCTGCTGATTGCATGCAGAAGGAGCACTCATTGCCGCTTTTAAAAGAATATTAATTAATTCTTCGCTGACCTGACGTTTATCATAGGTTCTGATACTTCTTCTATTAAAAATAATACTTAAATCCTTTTCCATGTCTTCCTCTCCTTATATGTTTATGGTATAAATTTAATATGAAAAGACTTTTACTACAAGTACGCACTTATTAGTTTTATAGTCTCTAAAAAGTAACTATGACATCGGGAGGATAATTTATGATTATCTATAAAAATAAAAAGTTTAATTGCCCTATGGAAATGTGCATGGACCTTATTGGCGGGAAGTGGAAGGTTTTGATTTTATGGCATTTATCCTACGGGTTGTTAAGGTTTAATGAATTGAAAAAGGTCTTTCCGGAGATATCACAGAAAATGCTTACACAACAGCTTAGAGATCTTGAGAATAATGGATTAATATCAAGAAAAGTATATCCCGAGGTACCTCCTAAAGTTGAGTATGCACTGACTGAAATCGGTAAAAGCCTTGTTCCGATATTACAGGAAATGAATAATTGGGGAACAAATTTTGTAAATGAAAATTGCATTTGCACGTCATAAAATCTTCCGAAGAAGTAGCAAACTATAATAATTTTAAAGCGTACATGACCAGTAAACCTCCTTTATTCGCCTTATAGCGATAAAGGATATAAACTTTCATTACATTTTGTGTCTGCTAAGGGGCTCGAAGCGACTGAAGCGTCAAAGCCACCTGAAGTGGACTTAGGAGGTTAGTATGAGAAAAGTAATACATCAGTACATTAAAGATAACAACGATATGAAAACATTTTTGAGTAATTTTGAGTTGGGTGGAAGCGGCATAATTATTAAACCAAACTGGACTTCCGGTGACTACGGATTTTACACCGATGTGGAATCCTTGGAGCCGCTGCTGGCTTCCTTTGAGGGGAAGAAGTACATTGTTGAGAGTTACATGTACGGAAGGACTGACAACACTATAAAGATTGATTCTCAAAACGGGCATGAGAATTGGCAATGGCTGAAGGAACAGGATCAGAAGTTTATGGAAGCCAGCGGAATGGATAGGCTGCTTTCCAAATACAACGCAGAGTATATAAATATAACCGAGGAATGGTGGTCGGGCAGAACAGTACCGGCTGAACAGATTAAGAAAATGGTGGAGGAGAAGTACAAGCCCATAAACCATACTGAACTTTATGGGACAATTCCGGATAAACTATTCAAATTAAGAAATTTACCTTTAATAAGCTACTCGAAGATTAAATACAATCTGCCATCAGTTTCAAACTTCTCATCTTTGGCGATGAAGAATATGTTTGGGCTTATACCTGTACCCAACAGGGAATTCTACCATGGAAGTGATTTTGATACAGGACTTTCAAGAAGTATAGTTGATATGATTACGGTTTATAAGGCTTTATTCAGGGTAGTGGGTGTATGCGAGGGAATACATCATATACCTGTTACCCGTCAGGAAGGTAATAATAAATACAAAATGCTTTGGACTGATTATGATGTGATTGAAAATTTGGGCATTATACTTGGAAGCGAGGATATCGTTACCCTTGATGCCTATGTTAACAAGCTTATAGGTATTGATACCAATGTCAGATCAATTCTTAAAATAGGGGAAGAAGTATTCGGTACCTGGGACAGAAACGAGCTGTCATATATCACTGAAGAGATGATTGAGGTATTCAGGTAGATTTACAAATACTTGTAAAATACCTGTTTAATTTCCTGTTAAATATTCCGATATTTAGTATAGAGATTTTAATTATACTATTAAACTCTATGTTATAAAGTAACGGAGTGTTGATATGATTGTTAATGAAAAAGGTTTGAATGATTTATTATCCTTAATGCAGCCCCAAAATTCTCTGAACAGACTTAGAGAAAAGCGCGAAGTTCTGATGAAAAAATTAAATCAAAGCGCATCAACTCCTGGAGATTGTTTTAAATCAACAGATAATTCTGATAATAATACAAAACAAGCTTTTATGGAATTAGTTGCTTTAGACCAACAAATTCAGAGAGAAGTATATGAGGAAAAGAGCAAAAAACTTGAAATTGAGAGATTAAAAAATGAGGTAGCAGCTGCGAAGAAATTTCGGGAGAAAGAGAAAATACTTGCCAGACATGAGGCTACTCTACAAAGACACAGTTTCAACAAGCTTCTTTCAGCCGGCTGTAAATTTAATGAGTTGAGGATAACTGAGAAGTCAGGAGTGTCTTTGACTTTAAGTAAAGCTGCTTCATCGGGAGAAGGGCATAGCTTCAGTAAGCTTACAGAAAAATCGGAGGAAATCAACAGGGATATTAAGGAATCGGCCGAGCTCGGTAGTGCTGCTGCAAAGGTGGCTGTCCGCAGAAGAAACAACCGTATAAACGAAGAAATTCAAGAGGCTGCCTCAATAAAAAGACAAAACCGAAAAAGTAAAATAAAAAATAAATACAAAAAACATATTAATTTTGTTGTATAGCCATAACTATTTTATAAACTTTATACTCAAAAAAAAATCACTTTGTACATTATTGTACCAAGTGATTTTTTTTGAGACAAATGAGCACAAAACAATAGGCTATAGCAAATTTTTATTTTTTAGTATTAAACCTTAATTCCCTTGGGATGCTATAAATGGAATATTTATTAAACCCAAATATTTTGAAAGTTGGTGGTTATTATAACAAAGCCCCAGGAAATTGATGTAATGAAGCCTACAGGGGAAGAATTTCCCCAAAGCAAGTACGATGAGCTTAATGCCTTCATAGAAAGCCTTGATACAACAAAAGGTGAACTTATTGAAATTCTCCACAAAGCACAGCACATTTTCGGTTATCTCCCCAGGGATGTACAGCTTTATATAGCACGGAAGCTGGGTATCCCCGGAGCAGAGGTTTATGGTGTAGTCAGCTTTTACTCTTATTTTAGTACTAAACCCAGCGGAAAGCATACTATCAGCATTTGTATGGGCACAGCGTGCTTTGTAAGGGGTTCAGATAAAATACTTGAAAAGTTCAAGGAAAAGCTGGGTATTGAAACTAATGAAACCACCGAGGACGGGCTTTTCACCATAAAGGATGTCCGGTGTATCGGTGCCTGTGGACTGGCACCTGTGGTAATGGTAGACGGCAAGGTGTTTGGAAGGGTCAAGGCAGAAGAAATTGACGGTATTTTGGATTTATACCGCACAAAGGAGGTACAGTATGCTGATTAAATCTCTGGAAGAGCTTAACAGGGTTAAGCAGGAGGCCTCAGAGAAGGTCAAGATCAGACAGCACCGGGATACAACACAAACAAACAGGAACATACTTGTCTGCGGCGGTACCGGCTGCCTTGCCAATGACAGCGATAAAGTAGTTAAGAATCTAGAACTTATATTAAAAGCCAGAGGCTTGACAGATAAGGTTCAGGTTATAAGAACCGGCTGCTTCGGCTTTTGCGAACAGGGACCTATTGTCAAAATTGAACCTGATAATGTCTTCTATGTAAGAGTGAGTCCAAAGGATGCGAAGGATATTGTGGACGATTACCTGATTAATGGGATAAAGGTGGAAAGGCTTCTCTATGAAGACCCAAAAAAGAAGGAAAAGGTACACACACAGGAAGAGATAACCTTTTACCAGAAACAAATGCGTGTAGCCTTAAGAAATTGCGGACTGATTAATCCTGAGGATATTTATGAATATATTGCCATGGACGGCTATAAGGCTTTAGGAAGGGCATTAACACAAATGTCACCCCGGGAGGTAATTAACATTATAAAGAAATCAGAACTTCGGGGACGCGGAGGGGGAGGCTTCCCTACGGGTCTTAAATGGGATATAACCAGCAAACAGGAGAATGAGGAAAAATACTTTATATGTAATGCCGATGAAGGTGATCCGGGTGCATTTATGGACAGAAGCATTCTGGAGGGTGATCCGCATAGCGTCATTGAAGCTATGGCAATCGGAGCTTATGCCATAGGCGCCAATAAGGGTATTGTCTATATTCGGGCAGAATATCCTCTTGCAATAGCCAGACTTACAAATGCACTGCAGCAGGCACGGGATGTGGGACTTCTGGGTAAAAATATATTCGGTACAGATTTTATTT
This sequence comes from Bacillota bacterium, assembly GCA_023431385.1. Lineage (GTDB taxonomy): Bacteria > Bacillota > Clostridia > Acetivibrionales > DSM-1351 > Ruminiclostridium. Next base: position 38,974 of record JAEYWA010000217.1, read on the forward strand.
TCGATGTAAAGCTTAAATATGGAGCCGGAGCCTTTGTGTGCGGTGAGGAGACTGCCCTTATAAATTCGTGTGAGGGGAAGAGGGGAGAACCTAACTACAAGCCGCCATATCCTGCTGAAGAAGGCTTCTGGGGTCGTCCTACCTGTGTAAATAATGTGGAGACCTTGGCAAACATTCCGGTTATCATGAACAGGGGTGCCGATTGGTTTGCTTCAATGGGTACCGAAAACAGTAAAGGGACCAAGGTTTTTGCTCTTGCAGGTAAGATAAATAATGTGGGCCTTGTGGAAGTACCAATGGGTATTACTCTCCGTGAAATTATTTTTGATATTGGAGGAGGAATTCCACATGGCAGGAAATTCAAAGCAGTTCAAACAGGTGGCCCTTCGGGAGGTGTTATTACTGAGGAAAATCTGGATACGCCCATAGATTACGACAGCCTTATCAAAATAGGCAGTATGATGGGGTCTGGTGGAATGATAGTTATGGATGAAGATGACAATATGGTTAATATTGCTAAGTTTTATTTGGAATTTACCATGGATGAAGCCTGCGGGAAATGCAACCCGGGACGTATAGGTACAAAAAGGCTCTTTGAAATGCTGCATAAAATATCCTCGGGAAAAGCTACAATGGCTGATCTGGATGCTATGAAGCAATTAGCCTACATGGTTAAGGACAGTGCCTTGTGTGGCTTGTGCCAGACAGCCCCGAACCCTATTATAAGTACGATGAAATATTTTTGGAACGAGTATCTGGAGTTTATTGAGGACGAGGATCATCCTCATGGTGAAGGAAAATATGCAGTAAAAAACAAAATCGGTCTCAGGTCCTGAAGGAGGTGCTTTAGTGAGTGTAAAAATTGATAATAAAAAAGGCAGGAAGAGTGATGAAACCGAACAGACAAATACAAGTAAGAGAATAAATGTACGAATTAATGATCAAGATCTGACTGTCCCCGAGGGAATTACCATTCTGGAGGCTGCACATCGTGCTGGTGTACGGATACCTACATTATGCCATCTGGATTTACACGATTTACAGCTCTATAACAAAACGGCCTCCTGCAGAGTTTGTATGGTTGAAGTGGTAGACCAGCGCAATAACCGAAACAAGCTGGTACCTTCCTGTGTAACAAAGCTTCAGGAAGGAATGGCGGTGAGAACAGATACCAGAAGAGCCATAACTTCAAGGAGAATGGCGGTGGAACTGCTGCTCTCAAACCATCCGAACGAATGCTTTACCTGCCCCAAAAACCTTGAATGTGAGCTACAGTCTCTGGCAGAGGAGCTGAATGTAAGAGAGATTCGCTGGGAAGGCGAGAGAATGAGCTATCCCAAGGACATGTCCAGCGATGCCATTGTTAAGGATGCAAACAAATGTATCTATTGCAGGCGCTGTGAGACCGCTTGTAATGAAGTGCAAACCTGCGGAATTCTCTCTGGAATAAGCAGAGGCTTTAATTCCTTTGTAGGACCCTTTGCAAACATACCCATGGTAGAGTCCTCCTGTACTTACTGCGGACAGTGCGTGCAGGTTTGCCCTACTGCTGCGCTTACCGAGGTTTACCACACGGATAAGGTTTGGGAGGCCATAAACGACCCTGACAAATATGTAATAGTGCAAACCGCGCCTGCAATCCGTGTAGCTCTTGGAGAAATATTCGGATTGGAGGCTGGGACTATTGTAACGGGGAAAATGGTTACAGCATTAAAAAGAATGGGTTTTGATGCTGTATTTGATACCGATTTCGGTGCAGATCTAACCGTTATGGAGGAAGCTGCGGAGTTACTATACAGACTTAAGAACAATAAGACTCTTCCTATTCTTACAAACTGCTGTCCTGCCTGGGTGAAGTTTATTGAACAACAATTTCCGGAGTTGATTCATGTTCCATCAACCTGTAAATCGCCCCATATTATGCTTGGTACCATAGCTAAGACCTATTATGCCCGGATGAAGGGACTTGACCCCGACAATATTGTTGTAGTATCGGTTATGCCATGTATAGCAAAGAAGGCAGAAGCAAAACGTCCCGAACTAACCAAGGACGAACATAACAATGTTGATATTTCAATTACTACCCGCGAGCTTGGAGCAATGATACATGAGGCTGGTATAGAGTTCTTAAAGCTACCAGAGAGTGAGTTTGACAGTCCTTTAGGTGAAAGCACCGGAGCATCGGTAATATTCGGAACTGCCGGAGGCGTTATTGAGGCTGCCCTGCGTACGGCTTCGGAGTGGATAACAGGAAAGCCCCTTGAAAAGATTGATTTCGAAGAACTGAGAGGTATGCAGGGAGTTCGAAGGGCTACCGTTAAAATTGGAGACCTGGAACTTAAAATAGGAGTAGCCAGCGGTTTAGGAAATGCCAGACATATTTTAGAGGATATCCGCGATGGCAAAGCGGATTACCATGCTATTGAAATAATGGCTTGTCCCGGAGGCTGTATTGCAGGAGGAGGCCAGCCCTATCACCACGGTAACGATGAAATAATCATGAAGCGTAGAGAAGCAATATACGAAGAAGATCGCAGAAAGAAGGTTCGAATATCCAATGAAAACAAGGAAATAATTGAACTATATAATACTTTTCTTGGAGAGCCCTTTGGTGAGAAGGCACATGAACTGCTTCATACGCATTTTGTTGAAAGAGAGAGGATATAAATTAATCGAAATGTAATAATTCTTGTGAAATGGGTTGTATCAGTGAATACAACCCATTTCCTTATTATAATAAAAATATAAAAAATATGTAAAATGTATACTGTTATAATTAAATACTCATCGAAACATAATGAAAAGACTTATTTTAAGTTTTATATCTATGGTTACAGTACTGAGTCTTATGTTGACCCAGTTGTCTTACGCGGGTAATAGTGAGTTAAAAAAACCTGATTCATCAAAACCTGCTTCAAATATGATTTTTTATTGGACAAATCAGGGGATGGTCTGGTATTCGGGAGAGGTATATACATCTGTCGATGGTCTTACATGGTCTCCATACAGTTCTAAAGCAAGAATAAATAAGCTCATTTGTTCCGGTGATTCTCTTTGGGCTGTGGAAGCCTGTGGAGACAATAACAATTCGTCTAAACTTTACAGATCCGCAAACGGAAGGGACTGGAGCTATATCACGGATATTCCTAATAAAAGTATAGACGAAATAATATACACGGGAAGGAAATATATATTAATAGGCAATAAAAGTTCTGCAAACTCCGTGAGTGAATCTCATGCCTACTCAATGGTATCTAAAGGAGGAGATTTGTGGGAATATTCATGGGCAGACAAAAATATGGAATTTACGAATGTTATTCTTCATAGCGATAAACGCATTCTTGCTGCTACAGGAAAAGGAATATTTATATTATCCGAAAAATAAAAGGTTATGGTATTATATTATTTATACTAGTCTTAACTGAATATTGGTATATACTATATTAAAATCCATGAATTCGGAGCTGATATTAATGAATAAAACAATTTTAGTATTTTTTAAACTGAACGAAGAACAAAAAAGACTTCTGGAGGCTGCAGCCCCAGGCTGTAAATTCTTTTATAACGCCGATGAAGAGGTAACCCAACAACAGATTAAAAATGCCGGCATAATTATCGGAAATCCCACACTGGAAGCATTGGAGAAGGCTGAAAAGCTGGAACTGCTTCAGCTTATGAGTGCAGGTGTGGGGGAATATGCAGAGGAAGGTGTCTTACCAGAACAAGCTATTTTAGCAAATTCAACAGGAGCATATGGTTTGGCAATTTCTGAATTTATGCTGGGATTACTGCTGGAACTATATAAAAATTTGCATCTATACAGGGATAATCAGGCCGAGAGTACATGGGTATTCAGGGGTAAGGTCAAGAGCATTTTCAACTCCACCGCCCTCATTATCGGGCTGGGAGATATCGGCGGAGAATTTGCATGGAGAATGAAGGCTCTCGGTGCATATACAATAGGAATAAGACGCACTGACACCCGTAAGCCGGATTATTTGGATGAGCTTTATTTCATGGATAAGCTTGAAGAATTGCTGCCCCGTGCAGATATTGTTGCCCTAAGTCTTCCCGAAACAAAGCTCACAAATAATATTATCAATAAATCCACTTTGAAACTAATGAAGAAGGATGCAGTGTTAATTAATGTGGGAAGAGGCAGTGCCGTTGATACGGAAGCTTTGTGTGATGCTCTGGAAAACGGGCTTATACGTGGAGCAGCCCTGGATGTTACCGAGCCGGAGCCACTACCGGCGGAACACAGGCTGTGGAAGATGAAGAATGTTATAATTACTCCTCATATTTCAGGAGGCTTTAGTCTTGAGGAAACAAAAACGCGGATTATAAAAATAGCGGTAAATAACCTGAGTGCTCTCATTGAAGGAAGGACACTAATGAACGTAGTTGACAGGACTAAGGGCTATTAAAAGACCTTGAGTTGTGTGCTAAAAATATTATATAGGGTTGGAATACGTAATAAAACACTATAAATTTGGAGGGTTGAAATTGAATTCAAACAACAAAGCAATTAATGAAGCAAAGAGAGAGAGTACTCTTTTTATGGCATACAGCCCTGACCGATTGTTGCAAAAGTACTTTCAAAAGGATAATTATTTTGTTCAACCCCGTAAAGGAGGAATGAACAATACAACTTTCTTTGTGGAGGCCGACAAAGAAAGGTTTGTTCTGAGAATATATGAGACCCATAAGGATTTTGATAAAGTAAGCTATGAACATTATATTCTCTCGGAACTTGCGAAAATGGAGCTTTTAATCAAAACCCCTGTGCCGGTTGCCGGCCCGGATAATAAAACTGTACAATTTACGGAAGACGGGAAGCCTGCAGCCCTTTTCCGCTACATTGACGGCGTTACTCCGGACTTTGATAAGCCAATACAGTTAAAATCCTTCGGAATGGCTGCAAGCGGGCTGCTGAACGCCTTTGGTTCTATTGAAACAAAGCTGGAACCGGTATACAGGCCGTATTACGAACTTGAAAATACCCACCCTGAATGTCCTCTTGAAAAGGTAATCAGCTTTTATGAAAGGCCTTCCTCGGAATTCGATGAGTATAGAAGTGAGTTGCTGGAGGTCGCAGCACAGCTCGTGACCTTCAGAGAGAGAGCTGCATCGTTTAAAATGCTGCCCCATCAGCTCATACATGGGGACCTCAATGCTTCAAATGTGTTGGCAGACACAGAGGGTAATATTTCGGCAATACTGGATTTTGAATTTGTTACTGAGGATTTGAGAATTATGGAGCTGTGTGTCTGCCTGTCGGAAATAATTAATATGAAACAGGGTGAGGCTGAATTATGGGCTAAGCTGAAGGCCTTTATTGAGGGATATGGGAAGAATGTGAGGCTCCATAGAACTGAGTCTGAGGTGGTGCCCATATTAATAATGCTTCGCAGACTCGATGTTTTTGTTCACTTTCTGGGCCGATATTGGGAGGGGATAGACGGTAAAAAAATAATTCTGGACCAGATGAAAAATATCGTATCACAGGCCCAATGGCTTAGACTTAATGAACAAAGACTAATGTCTCTTATTGCTTAAGCATTTACTTTTTTTAGATAGGGTTACATTAAAAACAAGTTCAATAAATTTACATATTTCGGTAACAAACACCATAAATAGAAAATATAATTATAATTCTTTAAATCTTGAACTATTTCTGTAATTATCAAGCCTTTACTATATTTGTTAATTAAATTAGAAGGTGATATAATACCCCATACACCAATTTACCATATAATACCAACAATATGTGTATGAAGGGAAGTTTAATTTATGAGTAAAAGAGTAGATTTAATTATTGTGGGTGCAGGTCCAGCAGGACTTATGGCTGCAAAAACCGCAGCAGAAATGGGACTTAGGGTTGTAATAGTTGAGAAGAGTAAAAATTTTGATAAACTGAAACGTGCATGTTCCGCTCAGATAATTTTAGATGATGGATATGAGAATGAATTTGTCCATTTAAATGATGGTAAAATTATCTTTGAAAGGAACGACTTTGAGGTAAAATATTCTGGACAGTTGATAGACGTTACGGATAAATACTATCACTCTCCCCGGGGACATAAAATCCATTTCGCCCATCCGGACAGGAAACCATTTGCCGTCAAGTTTGATAAGAACAAGCTTCTTCAGGATTTATTCAAAGAATGTGAAAATCAAGGAGTAGACATAAGAATGTCGACTCTGGCCTATGATGGTTCGGATATGGGGGACTATGTAAAAATAGAACTTAAAGAAAATGATAAACAATATACGATTGAGGCAAAGAAAGCGATTATTGCTGAAGGTGTTAATGCAAAACTAACCGGGATATTCGGTCTTAATAAAAACAGACTGCATTTTGCAACAGCTCACGTTGTAAAGTATATTATCAAAGGGGTAGCGGGGTATATTCCAAACAGTTGGAACTTATACTATGGGAAAGCATATCATTCCAATGCAGCAGTAATTGTAGGGCCAAGCTTATATGGTGACGATACTGTTGAATTAACGCTTTCCGGTAATATAAATATAAGACCTAAAACAATCTTTGAAAACGTGATTACAAACAGTCCACTTAAAAACCAGTTTGCCAATGCGACTGTATTAGATACTCATGGGTGTGCAGTTAAAGCATATATGTCTCTGAGGAAGCCGTATACGGATAATGTACTCTCAATAGGCGATAGTGCTGCTTTTGTTGAAGTTGAGGTACAGGGTGCCTTAATGTGCGGATATCATGCTGCAAAGGCTATAAATAGTGAGCTTGATGGTAAGAAGGGATTTGAAAATTATACTGATTGGTGGAATGAGTCTTTTGAATTTAACAGTGATGAATATATTAAAGTTTCTCAGGGCTATGCACTGGTTCCAACATATACAGACGATGAGCTGGATTACTTGTTCTCTTTAGTTAAAGGTAAGACACTGGAGGGTACATATAGCCAATACAAAACACCAAAACTTATCTGGGATTCAATTTTGCATAATAAGGACAAAATTCAGAGTGAAAGGACTGAAATATTTAGTAAAATATTAAATATGAATCAGTTAACACTAGCTGGTACATTTTAAAGAGAAAGTGTAAGTACATATACCTGTATGCTGGAGTGATACACCAAAACCTAAGGTGACTTCATTTGTGTTTCGAGAAACACTATGGGTCATCTTTTATTAGAAAACCATATATGCTTGGGGGAGCACTCTTAGCTGCCATATTTATTGCTGTTTTACCTTTCTCAAAAGTCATGCAATGATGTTTGAGTAGCATTTTTATTTTTATTTCTTTTTAAAACTTTTTCCAAGGCCCATACTATACTTTAATCCCGGAGGTTGTAGATGAAAAACCACTGGGTCTAGCCAATGGTTTCTCTAAAATCGTTAGTGTATTAGGTAGTGGGGTCATTTTATTAACAGGCTCAACCCTACCCTTAGTATAACAAATTAAAAATTACACTGTATAAGGATGCAAGACATGAACTTATAAATGAATTAAACCGTGATTATGTAACCAAAGAAAAGTTAGTATTTTTCAGCTTAATTGTATATAAAGTTTTATTAATTCTGCTGCTGGTATTGCAGCTGATACAGAGAATAGTACTTGCCCCTGGCAGCTAAAAGCTCCTGATGTGTTCCTGTTTCATGCACTCTTCCCTTGTGAAGAACAATTATCCTGTCAGCATGCTGGATGGTGGAAAGTCTATGAGCTATTACTATTGTAGTCCTGTTTCTTGTTAGTTTTGTTAAAGCATCCTGTATCAGTATTTCCGTTTCGGTATCAATATTGGAGGTGGCTTCATCCAGCACAAGTATGGCTGGATCAAAGGCAAGAGCACGGGCGAAGGCTAAAAGCTGGCGCTGACCTGATGAAAAGGTTGCACCTCTCTCCATGACCTCCTCATTGTAGCCGTTGGGAAGCCTCCTAATAAAGCCGTCTGCATTCACATACCGGGCGGCTTCTTCAAGTTTTTCATCGCTGATACTCTCCTCGTTCAGGCTTATATTATCTTTAAGTCTTCCGCTGAACAGGAAAACATCCTGAAGTACCACCCCGATTGATTTTCTAAGTGAAGCCTTTTGTATGTCCCTGATATTAATTCCATTAATTAGTATTTCACCTTTCTGTATCTCGTAGAACCTGCTTAAAAGATTAATAATAGATGTTTTACCCGCACCGGTATGACCTACAATTGCTATAGTCTTACCGGCAGGAACCTTGAAACTAACATCTTTTAATACCCAGTTTTCATCATTATAGGCAAACCATACGTTTTTAAACTCAATATCACCTGCAGCCGTAACGCTGTTCATTTCCAGACTGCCCGAATCATCTTCTGCTGGAGTGTCCAGAATCATGAAAATCCTCTCTGAGGCAGCCATTGAGGACTGAAGAATATTGTATTTTTCTGCAAGATCGTTAATAGGCTGAAAAAGCAGTGAAATATAGTTTACCAATGCATATAGAACTCCGAATTCCAGAGTATTGTCAATTACTTTTCCTCCGCCGTTCCAAATCAATAAGGAAATAGCCAGAGAAGAAACCAATTCTATCAGTGGTCTGAAAAGGCCGAAGGTAACAACCTCATTCATTGCTGCCTTATAATACTCCTTACCTATTTTATTAAAGTTTTCAAAATTTGGCTGTTCCTTATGAAACATTTGAATTATACGCATTCCTGATATATTTTCAGAAATGGCGGAATTTACCTTTGCTATGGCAACGCGTACCCTTCGGTATACTTTACGGATTCTTAGCCGGAATATAACTGTAAGTAAAAAAACCACCGGCAAGACGGAGAGGGTAATCAAGGTCAGCGAAGTATTTAATCTGAACATGATAATAATGGTCCCCAAAAGTATAGCAAAGTCTTTTAACAACGTTATAAGAACATTTGTATACATATCATTCAGTATTTCGGTATCGTTGGTTATTCGCGTTACCAGTCTGCCAATGGGATTCTTATCAAAATATGACAGAGGCAGCTTTTGAAGATGGGTAAATACAAGCTGTCTTATATTATATATGATGTACTGTCCGGCATAGCTTAATACATATATCTGCAGCAGGTTGAACAAAAAGCCGGCCGCAATGAGTATGACAAAGTAAATACCCATTTTATTCAAGGCAGCAATATTGTCCTTTTTAATAAAATCATCTATGGCTATACCTATTAAATAGGGTCTGGCAAGATCAACAACAGTTGCCGCAAATAGAAATATTACAGCAAGCAGAAACAGATGCCAGTATTTCTTCGCAAACTTCAATAGCCGCCTCATCAGCTTGGAGTCGTATGCTTTTTCGGAAAGCTCTTCTTCCTGCATTATATTATTTTCATCTGACATAGAAATATTGACCTCCTAAGGCTTTCTAAGTAAATTGAGAACTTCATTTAGCCTATACTGCAGTTACCTTACTATATTAAGTCTCAAGCTGGGTAATAAGCAATTGCTTGTTATATAACTCGCGATAGAAACCGCCCCCGGAGAGAAGCTCATCATGGGTTCCTCTCTCAGTTATCTTACCGTCATCAAGTACTATGATTTCATCTGCGTCCTTTACTGCCGAGATTCTATGTGAAACTATTATACTTGTTCTTTCCATCATAATTCTTTTTAAATCCCTCAGAATTTCTTCTTCTGTATTAGCGTCAACCGCTGAAAGGCAGTCGTCCAGAATCAGTATGGACGGAGAACCTATTACGGCCCGGGCTATGGCTACACGCTGCTTCTGGCCTCCTGACAATGTTACACCTCTTTCACCTACAACCGTTGAAAACTTTTCGGGGAATTCATTAATACTAGCATAAATTCGGGCTGTTTTTGCCGCCGATTCAATTTCCTCAATAGGACTATTTCTAAAGAAATCTATGTTTTCACGTATGGTGTCGGAGAAAAGGAAAGTATCCTGAGGTACGCCTCCTATACTGCCTCTAAGCGTAGCCAAAGGTATTTTATTTATATCTGTTTCGTCAATAAAAAGAGTACCCTCAGGCGCTTTCAGCATTCTAGCTATAAGATTTATCAAAGTTGTTTTTCCACTGCCGGTACGACCGATTATGCCGAGGGTTTTACCTGCATCCACTCTTATGCTGATATTTGATAAAATTGGTTTATCTGTACCAGGATAACTAAAACTGAGGTCTTTAAATTCAATCGTCCCATCAACTGAAGTTTTTTCAATGCTGTCTGTATCACTAATTTCAGGTGTTTCATCGATGATACCGTTTATTCGTTCAAGTGAAACGAACCCTCTCTGAAACATATTAGCTACCCAGCCAATGGCTGTAATTGGCCATATAAGCATTCCTAAATAACTGTTAAAGGCTACGAAATCTCCAAGAGACACTGTTTCCTGAATAACTAGTATCCCGCCGAACCAGAGGGCTATAGCGAAGGAGAGGCCGGCTATGGACATGACAGTGGGGAACATCATACTCATTAACCGTACGTACTTAAGATTAACCTCTCTGTTTATGGAATTAATGTGGTCAAATCGGGAAATTTCCTTATCCTCCTGAGCATAGGCTTTAATTACCCGTATTCCAGAAAAGTTTTCTCTGGCGGCCTCGGTAAGATTTGAAAAAGCTTCCTGTTGTCTTTGTACTCTGGACTGCATTAGCTTCATAAAGAAAACCACCGCAATACCCAATAGCAGTAGGGGCAGGAAGCATGCAACTGTGAGCTTTAGTCCTCCGGTGGAAAGCATCATGATCAAGGCGACAATTGGTATTAATAAACTGTCTATTAAAAATATTATACCCTGCCCGGATGCCATAGTTACATTACCCATGTCATTAGTGGCACGAGCCATAAGATCTCCTGTTTTGTGAGAATTGAAGTAATTTATTGATAGTTTTTGAAGGTGAGAGTAAAACCGATTTCTTAAGGACAGTTCGATTGACCTGGACACACTCATAAGAGTATATCTGAAGAGAAACCGAAAGAGGGCTACGCCTACAGCAAGCAATGAGATAATCAAGGCGTATTGAGCCAGCTTTCTTCTTGTAAGCAAGTCGCTTTCCAGTAAATCAGTCACATCACCAAGTATTTTTGGCAAAACCAGTTGAAGAACGTCAACACAAAGCAAAAAGGTTATGCCTAAAGCATATTTAAATTTGTTTTTTGATAAAAGATCTTTTATGTGGCGCAATTTATCCATATAATCTCCCATTACGCGCACAGCGCGTACACAAATAGTAATGAAAGGATACGTAGTGCTATACAATATTAATATTATATCAAAAAATAATGATATATTGCTCTGTTCCTGATCTATAAATTATAATAAGTTTTCCCCATTGTAACAGTTTATTTACATTAAGATTACAAGTACTGGAAATTTGTTGACATGGGGCAGTAGGGCATTGTAAAATTCTAAAGGAGAAAACAAGGAAGTTTTACCAGTAAAGTACAAAAGTAGGCAAAATTATTAACTGTTTGGAAAAATTAAAGTAAAATACGAGGGGAGGGTTAGCAATGTATTTGTCAACAATGAAACAACTTAATACGGTAAATATGCAGGAAAATTCAGGTATGAGCAATTGTATACATTGGCTTGATCCTCTGTTTTATAAATGTATTTGTGGAGCGTTGCTTAAGTCCCCGGGTAAAGCAGGTTCTGCAAAGGAGTTTTAGACATTTACAAACATGAGTGATTAAGTCCGATACTATGGATTTAGTCACTTTTTTGTTTTCAGAAGGTCGAAAATAAAGTGCTTTTAAATGAATTAAAAGAAATACATAAGATAAGGGATGATCAAAAAAGAAAAATGGATAATATGAATTTCAAAGATTTTAACGGTGAGAAATTAATGGTAAATCAACGGTGTAGTTCGAGAAAGTGGTGAGATTATGAGATTTTTTAATACAGTACAGAAAAATATGAGCTTTGCAGATGCAGTAGCAAGTATAAGATATTTTATAAAGATGAATCCGGATAGCAAATACAGACTTGCTGTAGGAACTGATTCGCAGACAAAGGGTAAGTTTACCTGCTTTGCAACAGGTATATATATCCACAGAGAAGGACAGGGAGCCTGGGGCTGTGTATGTAAAAGAATTCAGAACAGAAGATATTCAAACATACGAGAAAAGATAACAAAGGAAACAGAGTTAACTTATGAGATGGTAAACATGCTTAATCAGGAACTGATGCCTTCTCTTTATGACTTTGTAGTAAAGTACCAGAACTTTGATTGCAGACTAGAGGCCCACATAGATGTGGGTACAAAGGGGGAAACAAGAAAGCTTATCAGAGAAATGGTTGGATACTTTGAAGGTATGGGAGTAGATGCTAAAATAAAGCCGGAGGCTTTTGTGGCAAGCAGCTATGCTAACAGGTACAGCCAGGATGTCAGGGTAAGTTAGTAGTATTGAATTTATGAAAATGTTCATATTGCTGTAATGATATTGCAGTGATGAAAATATTCCGTCAATATAAGGTAAGCAGCTACTAGCTGCTTACCTTATATTTGATTTTAGTGTATTCTGAATTATTAAGTATAATTGTAATAAGCAGATTGAAAGACTATATTTTATGAACAATAAAATTCATCTTTAATAAATTGAATCGAAGAATTCTAAAATGCTAGAGATATGCTTGCTTGGAACGGGAGGAATGATGCCTCTTCCGAACAGATGGTTAACTTCAATGCTGATGAGATATAATGGCAAAATGCTTCTGGTGGATTGCGGAGAGGGTACTCAAATTCCATTGAAAATATGTGGATGGGGTTTTAAGGCAATAGATGCAATTCTATTTACACATTATCATGCAGACCACGTGGCCGGTTTGCCCGGACTACTTTTAACTCTTGGTAATTCCGGGAGAGAGGGGCCCGTGACGTTAATAGGACCACCGGGTCTGAAAGCTGTTGTGGAGGGTTTGCTTGTAATTTCCCCCAGACTTCCGTACGATTTAGGATTACTTGAGCTTTCTCATGAACAATGCTCTGAATTTGTTATTGATAGCATAAGGGTAAAAAGTACTCCTACGGAGCATTGGATGCCTTGTCTTGCATATAGCTTTGAGATTGCCAGACTGGGCAGGTTTGATGTAAAAAAGGCCGGTGAACTGGGTGTACCTGTGGAGTATTGGAAGCGTCTTCAGAAAGGTGAGGCCATTGCTATTGGAAATATGGTGATTACGCCCGAAATGGTCCTCGGTAAACCCAGAAAGGGACTAAAGATTTCGTATTGTACGGATACTAGACCTGTTGCAGGCCTTGAGGACTTTATCAAGGACTCCAATATTTTTATATGTGAGGGGATGTACGGCGATAATGGGGATATGCAAAAAGCAATTGAAAAGAAACACATGCTTTTTACTGAAGCAGCAACACTTGCTAAGCTGGGAAAAGTCGACGAGCTGTGGTTGACACACTACAGTCCGGCACTGGAAAATCCCATGGAGTATATTACTTCTGCAAAATCAATTTTTGAGAATACTATTGCAGGCTGTGATCTGATGACTAAATGTCTAAGATTTGGGGAATAGGCAAAATAGTGGGGCTGTTTCTATTTTTTTCAGCAGGTGCGATAGTATTAGTTTTTAATCGTATATATAACGATATTAATTTACGCGTTGAGTTGGAGTTTATGGAGGTGAATGATTGGAAGTTGACATATTTACACTTATTTACGAGAGCTATTATAAAATTGTATACCGGTATCTGTATAGTTTGACATTCAATCACCAGAAAGCTGAGGACCTGACTCAGGATGTTTTTGTAAAAGCCATGTGCCTGTTAGATATGCCTGATTCCAGAATTAAAGCCTGGCTCCTTACAGTAGCTCATAACCTATACATAGATTACATCAGAAAAAATACAAGACTGCAGATTTCTGAAGATGCTGCTTTGTTGCAAAAACCTTCAGGTGATATACAGGCTGAAATAGAAAATAGAGTAGAATTGTCCAATGCCATGTCTCTGTTAAAGGCACTTCCTGAAACTCAACGCCAGGCAGTTATATTATGTATGGTAAATGAATTGAGCTATGAAGAAGCCGCGGCAATAATGGGTGTTTCAATATCGTCGGTAACTAATCTTATATACCGGGCAAGAAAAACATTGAGAGCAATGAGGAGGCTGGAAAATGTGTGAGGATTTTAAAGAAAAGTTGGATTTGTTCAGGGAGGGAAAACTTAGTCCTGAAGCTGCCGGAGAAATTCAACTTGAACTAGACAGGTACACGGCCATAAAAGAGTATCTTGATGAACAAGACAATACATTTGTAGAGGAATTAAAAGTTGAAATGGAGCGGAATGTTCCATCGGGGGATTCAGTTGTTAAAAAGATTAACAAAAGGATAGTATTTAAAATATCTAAAATCTCAATAGTAACCATTCTTGTCTGTGTCATATTGCTTCCTATGTTGTATTTATCGGTACTGTCTGTTTTGGGAAGTACCTTCAGGGTTGACAGTGACAGGTTTCTTCAGGAACAAGATTTTACAAGGTATTTTATCCATATGGCTTTTCCGGAAGTATATAGTCCGGGCGGTAATAACAGCACTGATTTTTATAAACAGACTTTCACCTGCAAGCTGGTAAAAGGTATAGGACACGAGGCTGATCAGCAGAACATAGAAGTCAGATATTTCTTAGGTAAACTTAAAAAGCCCGAAATTCAATTGGACGAGAGACTGAACTACTATTCGGGAGAAATGTTTCATGCTGTTGACCCCAAAGCTGATTTTAAAAGTACTGATTGGGGTTATCTTGAAAAAGCTCCTGCCGGCACAAGGGCTCAAATATTTATTACCTTTAAGGACAAATTTACTCCAGAACAGACCAGGTCTGTATTGGGGGATCAATATTTCAAACCCGGTAGAGATTTTACCGTTGATTTGCTGGCGTATACCGGCTCCTCGCTCATATTGGCAAATACCTATTACTACAATCAGAATAGAAACCCATTCTCCAACACAAATAATGAAACACATAAAGAAGTTATGTTATTTGGTCTAAAGCAGATAAAGAAATTTAAAAACATTGCAGGTTATCTGTCGGAAAATTATACTTATGATATGGAAGAAGATTTTAGCGACATAGATATAAATATAGAATATGTTGAAAAAAATGGAGTTCAGTATGTGGGAGCCATAATTTCAGGAGATGCAAAAGAACTGCTGAATTTAAAAAGTAATTCTGAGATAGCTGCCTGTCGGGTGGAGGATATAGTGGTTTGGTAATTTCTTTGCCCTAAGGTAAGTTAATTTAGTAGAGAAAAGCCACTATGTGTCTTTTAATAACTATTTGTGTACGCGTTATGCGCGTAGATGGGGGAGTATATGAATTTGACCGTATTAGTTGACAACAATACTATCATTGATAAAAATTTTTTTGGTGAGCCCGGTCTATCCTTTTATATAGAAGAGGAAAACATAAGGCTTCTCTTTGATGTTGGTTATTCCGATGTATTTTTAAGAAATGCATGTAAAATGAGCATAGATTTGAAAAGCTTAGATTATGTTGTTCTTTCACACGGACACCTGGATCATACCTGGGGGTTGATTCATTTGCTTGGGAGCATGGATTATTATAGTAGTGAATCGGTGAGAAAAGCAACATTGCTTGCTCATCCTATGGCTTTAGCACCAAAAGCCGATAATGGAGAGCAAATAGGCATGGCATATTCAAAGGAAATACTGGGCAGCTGTTTTAACCTGGAGCTCTCGAAGACTCCGGTGTGGATTACCGATAGATTGGTGTTTCTTGGAGAAATTGAAAGAAAGTATGATTTTGAAAATCAAAATCCTATAGGAACAACTTTGATTGACGGAGTTGAAAAACCAGATTTTCTCATGGATGATACAGCTATGGCATATAAAACAGAGAAGGGTATTGTGGTAATAACAGGTTGTTCGCACTCCGGTATCTGTAATGTTATTGACTATGCAAAAAAAATGTGTGGAGATGATAGGGTGTTGGATATTATCGGAGGCTTTCATCTGTTAAGTCCTCCTGAAATACAGATGAAGGAAACTATTGACTTCTTAAAAAGGGCAGCTCCTAAGGTTGTTCATACTTGCCATTGTACCGATTTATCCTCGAAAATAGCGCTGGCTGGGGTAGTAAATGTTAGTGAGGTCGGAGTGGGTGGAAAATATTGTTATTAATGTGGTTTTGAAAGTTATCAAATATTAAATTGCAAATTAATAAAAATACATAAAAAACATGTTCTTCTGACTAATACAGCTCAGAAGACGATGTTATGCGGTGTGTAGGCTATTTTGTTTGGGTTCCAGCACAAAAAAAATGAAAAACTTTAGTTTTGCATACAAAAAAATGAAATAAATATGAAATTAACACTTTTAAAAATTGCATGATGTATGTTATTATAGTTGTATAAAAAATATATATCTAAATTAAGGGTGTGGAATATGCAAAAATACGGTTTACCAAACAAGCAGGGGCTTTACGACCCGGCACTAGAACATGATGCATGTGGAATGGGGTTTGTCGTAAACATAAAAG
>JAEYWA010000240.1 GCA_023431385.1 Bacillota bacterium
GAACAGCAGTAATTGGGGCACCTGAGGATCATAGTATCATAGACAGATACAAAGAGGCAGGCTACCGTACACTGGCTATAAATATAGAATTATGGGATAAGAATATTTTCAAAGCTATTTGCCCGGGAAAGGAACAGCTTAGTGGAGGCTGGGAAAATTGGAAGTCCTCTCTTGAACACGCAGTGAAGGTTTTTGGTCATGGCAGGGTACGTTCCAATATTGTAGCAGGTTTGGAGCCAAAGCGTTCGACATTGGAGGGAGTAGATTATCTGGCATCAAAAGGGATTGTCTGTTTTGCTGGAGCCTGGTGCCCGAATCCAGGATCTGAGCTGGAAAATCATAGAAGCCCCGAACCTGAATGGCACTGGGATCTGACTCTAAAAATTTCTGAAATATTCCGCAAAAACGGGTTTACTTATGATCAGCTGTATGATTGCAGCGCATCTTCAAATACTTGCATACACGATATTTATAGAATTGAACAGGGACTTTTACCCGCTTTGAAACAGGCTATATAGTTGGTTTTTGGAATATTCCGAAAGAAAGAGGAAAAGTAAATGGGTAAAAGGATTTTAATTACCGGCGGTACTAAGGGGATCGGGCTGGCTACCGTAAAGCTGCTGATGGATAAGGGTCACAATGTTATCGCCATAGGAAGAGATTTCTCAGAATTTCCCTATCAGAATTCAGAACAGATAAAAGCTATAGCTTTTGATGTAAGCAAGGTGGAAGAAATTCCTGGACTGATTGCTGATATCGGTGAGATAGATGTACTTATTAATAATGCAGGGATAGCAAAGGCAGTCTCTTTTCTGGAGTATACTACTGAACAGAAGGAGCATATTTTAAAGGTTAATCTTGAAGCACCAGTAACTTTTATAAAGGAGGTATCCAAATACTTTCTGAAAAAAGGTGAGGGGAGAGTAGTAAATGTTGCCTCACAGGCAGCTCAGGTAGGGCATCCGGATATCTGGTATGGCATAACTAAAGCCGGACTTATAAATGCAACTATCAGTTTTGCCAATCTATTGGGTGAGAAAGGGATTATTGTAAATGCAATTGCTCCGGGACCAGTTTCTACCGATATGATTAAAAATACCCCTCCGAACAAAAGATTTGAGCAAGTACTCCACCGGACCTATCTTGGACGGGCGGCGACTGCTGAAGAAGTTGCTGAAGTTATTGTATGGCTTGCTGCTGAGAGCCCTGTATATATTAACGGTGAAGTAATAAATGTCAATAATGGAGTGCAGTACATAAAATATGAATGATAGCCATAATAATTTTATTCTCCAAAATTATTATTAAATGACGTAGCTCCTACGTCATTTCTTTTACCCAAATATACTCCAATAAAAACCTAAATATACTCTATTGTTAGATAAAACGTATGATATTACAATAATTGTAACGAAATAATAATATAATACATAGTAAATATATATGTAAAATATAAATTCAATTACTAATTGTTTACGACTAAGGGCGTAGAAGGGGGATAATATGGGAAGTCTTAAAGAGAAATTGTAGGATGAGCTGAAACTGAAAGACCTTACCAATATTTGGAAATCAAGAGTTGCTTGTTAAATAAGTTCCATCAGAAACTGAGAACACAGATACACTCTATAAATAGTTTATCTATATAAGGTTTATTAAAGGGAGGAGATTAATTATGTCAATTAATAATGAGGAAATTAAAGCCTACCTACAAAATAGTAAGACGTTATATCTGGCAACTGTAAACGAGGCTGGAGAACCTGATATAAGAACTCTTGGAGGGTATGGCATATCGGATTTCGAAGTTTACTTTGCCACAGCTAAAGATAGCAATAAAGTGAAACAGTTAAAGAGTAAAAATGAAGTTGCTGTATTGTTTCAGCATGAGAATCAGACAATACCGGAGTTTATAAATGTAACTTTATACGGCAAAGCTATTCTGACGGTGGGTGAAGATTTCATTACAGGTAAACAGACCATACTAGAACGAAGGCCTCAACTGTCAGCGGTAATTGAGAGTCATAATATATACAGGCTAAGGACTGAAAGAATAAAGGTGCTGGACTTTAAGGCTTCCGCTCCTAACGATAGAGTTCATACCATCAACTTATAGTACTTTTACCGACATAAACATTAGGAGGACTTCAGATAATGAAAAAATTAAAAGTTATTCTGCTTAGCCTGATTATACCTGTGACAGTTATTATAGTCTGGAGTATAGCAACAGCCCGAGGAATTGCACCTGAAGCCATATTACCGAGCATAAAGAGTGTTCTAAAAGCATTTAATGAAAGTCTGGCTAATGGACAGCTTGCTCAAGACCTTGGAATAAGCTTGCTGAGAGTAGTAAAGGGATACTTCTTTGCAGTACTTCTGGGAGTGACACTTGGCACCCTTATGGGGATGTCAAAAAACGTCAATCATATATTTTCACTTACACTTAATGCAATACGCCAGATTCCAATGATGGCATGGATTCCATTGATCATACTGTGGTTCGGTATAGATGAACTGTCAAAGGTGGTAGTAATAGTACTCGGTGCATTTTTCCCCATAATGGTAAATACTTTCAGCGGAATACGAGGCACGCCGCCCGGCTATATTGAAGTAGCAAAACTATATAAATTAAGCAGATGGAATACCTTTAGAAGGGTTTATCTGCCTGCTGCTATTCCACAAATATTTGTAGGGCTGAAGTTGGGACTGGGAATATCCTGGATGGCAGTTGTTGCAGCCGAGCTGATAGCTTCCACCGAAGGGATAGGTTTCAGAATCAGTGATGCCAGAAGTCTTATGAAACCTGATATTGTAATAATGGGTATGATTGTGATCGGTATAGTGGGAATATTGATGGATAAAATACTCACTTTTATTTGCAAAAAATCCACTCCGTGGATAGGAAGCAAAAGATAATATGCTATTGAAAGGAGACGGACATATGGCTGAACAGGTTTTAAAAATTATAGATTTATATAAATCCTTTCAGGTAGGCAAGGAGGAAATTCCTGTTCTGAGGAACATCAATCTTGAAATCCGGAAAGGTGAATTTGTTACAATTGTAGGTCACAGCGGATGTGGAAAAAGTACTCTATTGAAAATTATTGCTGGTCTTGTTGAGTATGGGATAGGAGAGGTATCCTACTCAGGTGATAAAATCTCTGAGCCAGGTACTGACCGGGGAATGGTATTTCAAGAGCATAGATTGCTTCCCTGGTTGACTATAAATGAAAATATTGGTTTTGGGCTTTACAATTTATCCAGGGAAGAGAAGCAGGCATCAATCACCAAGCATATTGAATTAGTTCGGTTATGTGGTTTTGAAAAAGCATATCCCAATCAGCTTTCAGGAGGGATGGCTCAAAGAGCAGCAATAGCAAGAGGTCTGGCTAGTAATCCTGAAATACTGTTGTTGGATGAACCCTTCGGTGCACTTGATGCATTAACCAGAATCCAAATGCAGAAAGAAATTCTGAGAATCTGGAAAGAGGAAAAAACCACTATGATTATGGTTACCCATGATATTGATGAAGCAATCTATCTGGGACAAAAAGTAGTTGTAATGTCTGCCAGACCCGGTGAAATAAAAGAAATTATTGATGTTAACACAGCCTCGGTAAAAGATAGGGGAAGTACTGAATTCGCCCATATCAAGAAAAAAATATACAATCATTTCTTTGAGGATGAAAATATAGAAATCGAGTATGTTATCTAAACCAAAATTGTGTTTTGACAAAAGAGTATATCATTACTTTTAGATTGCTGCAATGCAGCAGAATGGAGATTATTATGAAGAAGAGGACCTATAAAATTATATTGTTATTATTAGTTTCTGCACTGTTATTTGCAGCCTGCGGCAGCAATTCCAAATCAACAGCAGCAAACAGCGCTGATGACCGACAAAGTACTACAGCACAAAGTTCAGCTTCTGAAAAAACAACAGCACAGGTAAGGACTTCTGAAAAAGACTCAAATGCTGAAAAGAAAACTGTAACTCTTGCCTTGGCACAGGAATCCAATGAACTGACTGGTATATGGGGTCTGGCAGATAAGAAAAAGTATATAGAGGAAGAGCTGAGCAAGGTTGGTTACCAACTAAAGGTTCTAGGATTTGCAGCCGCAGGCCCTGCCGTTAATGAAGCCTTTGTATCCGGGAAGATTGACCTGGCCTCCTATGGAAATCTTCCGCCAGTGGTTTTAAAGTCAAAAGGGATTGATGTAACAATAGTATCAATTGGCGATTCACAGTTCAACTTGTCTGTAACTGCACCGGCTGATTCTACAATCAAGACACCTAAGGATCTGGAAGGAAAAAAAGTCATAGTAGGGCGCGGTACCATACTGGATGAATATTGGGCTAATCTGGTGAAAGCTTATGGGATAGACGTGAGTAAGGTGAAGCTGATAAATGATGTGGCCAATGCAAATTCAACATTGATAAGTGGAAATGCTGATGCTTTAGTGTCAGTTGACTTAACTGCCCATCTGATAAATAAACAATTCCCGGTTAAAATTATTGAGTCTACAGCCACGAGCCATCCAGAATTTGCAAGTCAGATGGTTTTAGCTGCAGCGGGTACATTCGCCAAAGAGCATCCCGAGGTAATTACAGCAATGCTTAAGGCTTATATTCGCGCATATGATTACGCACTGGAGCATAAAGAAGAGGCTATCCAGGCTTTTGCGACGAAGAGTATTCCAATTGATGTAATAAAGAAAATATATGCACACAATATAAGCTTTGACAATTTAGATGGCGGCATTGAAGAGGCCGATAAGGCGAGATTGAATAAACTTAACGAGTTCCTTTTGGAGTACAAATACATAGAAAAAAGTGCAGACGTTAACACACTGATTGATACAAGCTTTATAGAACAGGCTAAAAAAGAATTGGGTAAATAAACTTAATACAAAGGGATGGTAATAATGAGTAAAAAAATCAAACATATAGCTATTTACGGAAAAGGTGGAATAGGTAAATCCACAACAACTTCAAATATAAGTGCTGCACTTGCTGAAGCAGGCTACAGGGTTATACAGATTGGCTGTGATCCTAAAAGTGATTCCACCAATACTTTAAGAGGCGGCAATTATTTGCCAACTGTTCTAGACAGCTTACGGGATAGCAGCAATGTAAAAATTGAGGATATATCAGTGGTAGGCTTTAAAGGAGTTCTATGTATTGAAGCCGGAGGACCTGTTCCCGGCGTGGGCTGTGCAGGAAGAGGAATTAATGCTGCAATTACCCTTCTTCAGGAATTGGACCTTTTTGAAAAATTTAAGCCGGACGTGGTTCTGTATGACGTATTGGGAGATGTTGTATGCGGTGGTTTTGCAGTTCCTATCCGTGAAGGTATCACCGACAAGGTATATGTTGTGAGTTCCTCTGATTTTATGGCTGTATATGCAGCAAATAATCTGTTCAAAGCAATCAGCAAATATGCTCCCACAGGAGGAGCTCAACTGGGAGGTATTATCGCGAACAGTGTGCTTACCCCCTATGCAAAACCGTTGATAAGCGACTTCGCATCAAAAACAGGAACAAAGGTAATCCAATATGTTCCAAGGTCATCAATTGTTGCACAAAGTGAGCTACACGGAAAGACCGTTATTGAGGCCAATCAGGATTCAGCGCAGGCCGATGTTTATAGAGCTCTTGCTAAATATATCATTGAAGACTCTGAAGCAACAGTACCTAATCCCTTAAGTGTCACAGAGCTTCGGGATTGGGCAAAGGATTGGGGCGACAGGATTCTGAAGATTGAGGCTGAAGCGGCTACAGACCTTAATTCCAATATCTAAAAATCTAAGAAATAATATATATTTTGTAATGGCCGCAATACGGCCTGAGGAGGCAAATATGGCTGTTTTAAGAGGAAAGGCACCAGTAATCAGAGAAAAAAGATTATCTACAATCGGAGCTTATTATGGAACTGTAGAAGCTATATTGAGAGAGTTTTATGACGGTAACCTGAAACAGCGTATAAGAACCTTTTCTCAGGATACAAATTCTGATGTTCTCTATGCTCTACAGGCAATTAACACTATTAAGAATATTGGAATGATCATACATGGGCCAAGGGGCTGCGGAATAATTCAAAACCATTATAACAACAGGAATTCTCATTTAACTCAATGGGCAGTCACAAATATTGATGAAGAAGACTCTATTTTGGGAAGTGATATCAAGCTGAAAAAAGCCGTTAAAAGTATATATAAAGAAAATCATCCCGAAATCATTTTTGTTCTTACAACATCAGTTGTTGCTATAAACAATGATGATGTGGCCTCAGTTACCCAGGATTTAACCGATGAGCTTGGTATTCCCGTAGTGCCAATATATACAGATGGGTTTAAATCCAAAATAGGTGTAACAGGTTATGACACAGCCATTCATTCTATTGTTAAATATCTAATGCCAGACAAGATTGAAAAAGGAAATTTTATTAATTTAATATCTTTGAATGAAGACAAGGAAAGCCTTAGGGAACTGAACAGACTTCTAGAAGCCTTGGGGGTTGAATCCAATACCATACCGAGATTTTCAAATTATCAAGATATTACAAAGGCAGGGAGTGCATTATTTAACCTGGTAGTTAAAAAAGGTGAGGGCGATTATTTCGCAAAGGTATTAAAGGATATCTATGAAACCCCTGAAATTGAAGTAACTACACCTGTTGGAATAAAAGCCACCAATAAATGGATATATGAGATAGGAAAACAGCTTGGGAAGGATCGGCAGGCAAAGGAATTAATTGAAAGTGAAAGTCAATCTGTCAGAGATGCACTGGAAAAGTATAGATTGGACGGGACAAAGGTGTTCTTAAGCTGTGAGCCTGAGTATGCCAATGCTGTTATTGATTTGCTTGAGGATTTAAATACCGGGGTTATTGGTATTAAAGTGCCATATCTTGATATTACTCTGCTTAATCAGATGGAGAAGCTTTACAGAAAAAATCCGGAACTGTCCTTACTTATAGGAGAGGGTCAGCCTTATGAACAAATAAATATTCTAAAGAAAACCGGGGCTGAAATATATGTAGGAAATGATCTGGCTGCCGATTCAATTTCAGTTGAAGGTATTCCGGTACTAAATATTCAGGATATCAATATTCTGGGATACAGGGGCAGTATAAAATTCGCTGAGAAACTATATAAGCTTGTAAAGTATAATGGCTTTTCAGCGAATTTTAAAACTTCTTCAATACATTCAGTTTATCAAGCGGGATGGCTTAAGAAAAATACAAACTGGTATATAAAGCAGGAGGTGAAGTAATGGCAGACTACATTGAATTTAACAGGAATGGCTGCCTGCTGCAAGGTGCTGTGAGTGTCTTGAAATCAATTAACGGTGTTGTTCCCATCGTTCATTCTACAGCAGGTTGTGCGGCACAGGAAAAATATATTTCGAATGCTGCTAATGGATATGCTGCTGACAATTACACAATTGCATGTACCAATGTTATAGAAAAGCAAGTAATCTTTGGTGGAACTTCAAGGCTGAGAGAGCAGATTAAAAATACAGTCAAGGTTCTGGATGGTGAGCTGTACGTTGTAGTCAGCGGCTGCGCTACAGAAATTGTCGGAGATGATATAGGGGCTATGACCAAGGAAGCTGCTGAGCAGGGTTACCCGGTTATAAATATCAGTACTCCCGGTTTTAAAGGCCACTGCTTTGATGCATATATAAAAGTTACAAAAGGCATAATTGAGGGTCTGTCCAAAATCCATAATACCGAGGCCTATACTGATACTGATTTAATAAACGTATTCGGTATTGCCCCAAATCTTGATCCCTATTGGGAAGGAAACCTTGAGGAAATATACTTGCTTCTGGAAGCGGCAGGTTTTAGGACTAATACACTATTTGGATACCAAAGTTCTGTCAATAACTGGAAACAAATAGGGAATGCCGGAATAAATGTGGTGTTTACCGAGTGGGGATTAGAAATAGCCCACTACCTTGAAGAAAAGTATGGTACGCCATACATTTACATAGCTGAAGCACATCTGGGAATAGAAGGTGTTGAAGAAATTCTGGAGAAACTGGCTTCTGTTTATGACAGTAAAAAGGAAATAATTAACGGGCTTAAGCAGCAGAAACGGGAGAAATATCTCTATCACCTTTCCAAACTTGCTCCTTATTATTATAAGCATCACCTACAGAAGGAAGTTGTATTGGTCGGACCATCATATATTACCTACCCTGTGGCCAGATTTCTTGAGAATAGCTTTGGTCAGATAGTCAGATCGATAATTATCACAAACAAAATAGCAGAGTTGGAAGTAGAGCGTGTTTCAAAGCAATTCAAAAGTAACATAGAAGTCTGTTTTTCAGAGGATGGTAAAAGAATTGTAGAAAAAATCAGGGAGCTATCCCCTGAAATTATTCTGGGAAGCCATCTGGAAGCAAATATTGCCAAGGAACTGGACATTCCCATACTATACATCTCCCTTCCAACAGAAGGAAGTGTTATTTTGAATAAAAGCCTTCTGGGGGTCAACGGTAGTATTGCATTTCTTGAAGCATACAGCAATGCTTTTGCAGTTAACAACTAAAAAAGCATATTGTAAGGATAAATGTAAAACAGATTTGTTAATGTGCAACAAAAAACGCAAAGTTGCTTTCTATTAATTTTTGTGTACGCGGTACCTGCGTAGAAAGGAGATTAATCATGGGTTTTCCAAGTATTATTCCAACAGGAACAACAATCTACAACAAAGACAAAGCATATAACGGTTATACCATTTTACCCACCAGAGACGGAGCTCTGCTCATCGATATGAATGGCAGGGAACTAAAGCTGTGGAAAGGACTTCAAGGCTTTCCAAACAAGCTATTACCGGGAGGCCAGGTTTTTGGCTCCTCGGGCACCAGAAATCCAAAGTACGGCATGCAGGATCAGGTGGATTTATTGCAGGTGGATTGGGAGGGCAATGTAATTTGGAGGTTTGACAGACTGGAGTACATTGAGGATCCCGGTGAAAAGGCCAGGTGGATGGCAAGACAGCATCACGATTTTCAGAGAGAGGGTTCAACGGTAGGGTATTATGCACCCGGAAGCCTTCCGCTGACAGATAGGGGCAAAACGTTAATACTTGTCCATGAAAATCTACATAATCCTAAAATTTCCGAGAAGCTATTGCTGGATGACAAGATAATTGAAGTTAATTGGGAGGGTGATATCCTATGGCAGTGGAACGCCAGTGATCACTTTGATGAATTGGGTTTTGACGAAGCAGCTAAAAATATTTTAGCCAGAGACCCCAATATGCGTCCGGCCGGCGGAGGAATGGGAGACTGGCTGCATATAAATTCAGCATCCACCCTGGGAGAAAACAAGTGGTTTGACAGCGGAGATGAGAGATTTCATCCGGACAATGTAATTTGGGACTCCAGAGAAGCCAACATTCTAGCGATAATCAGTAAGGAAACAGGTAAGATTGTATGGCGTATCGGACCTGACTTTAATACTTCAAAGGAATTAGGCAAACTGGGCTGGATAATAGGTCAGCATCACTTGCATATGATTCCCAAGGGTCTGCCGGGTGAAGGTAATTTCCTAGTGTTTGACAATGGAGGCTGGGGGGGCTACGGAGCACCAAACCCGACTTCACCCACAGGACGTATGAATGCAAAGAGGGACTATTCCAGAGTGTTGGAGTTTAATCCGGTTACTCTTGAAATAATATGGCAATATACTCCTATCGAAGCAGGTTGTGTGAATCCTCTTGATTCCTATAAGTTTTACAGCCCGTTTATCAGCAGTGCTCAGAGACTGCCCAACGGAAACACTTTTATTACAGAAGGCTCCAACGGGAGACTGATAGAGGTTACTGCTGAGCACGAAATTGTTTGGGAGTATATCAATCCGTATTTTGGAGGCTTAGCCCCATCAATGAACATTGTTTACCGTGCATACCGTGCTCCCTATGATTGGGTTCCGCAGCTTCAGGTCCCGGAAGAAATCAGCATTGAAAAGCTTGATATATCCAAGTTCAGAGTACCCGGCTCACCGGTTTATGATAAGACAGCTATAACTGAAATTGTCGGCATTCAAAAGGAAGAATGGACAGAGAAGCCGGATAAGGCTGCTTTCTGTGTTCTTTCAGATACTGATAGAGAATAACCCTTGTTGTGTTAAGGGTATATAGGCGACAAGACATCAGAATGTACGGCAAAACCATATAATTGTGTAGAAAAAAGACTTAAAAATAAGTGAAAGAGAGGATACAAGAAATGAGTAAAGAGGTCAGCTACATAAAAGAAAAGTTGTATGAAGAGTTAAGATTGAAAATAGCTTTAGGCATTGAGGGAGTCAGCATCAATGAGGATGTTTTGAGAAAGCTTATTGAAAAAAATGAAATTAAAACTGTAGAATTCTGTGGTCCTGGAAAATTTTCTGTGACCCAAAAGCATTTTTACTTTCCTCATGCCATCCATTTACAAAACGGTTTTGGGGTATTCCCGGTGGCAGACCAGAATTCGCCCTACCAAATAGTTGAACAGAATGGTGTATTTGGAATAGCTTACAGGGGAGATTATCTGTCGAATATAAGCTTTGATGGAGAACCTGAATTTTATTCCAGAAAAACGAAGGACGGGGCGAATATGAAG
This sequence comes from Bacillota bacterium, assembly GCA_023431385.1. Lineage (GTDB taxonomy): Bacteria > Bacillota > Clostridia > Acetivibrionales > DSM-1351 > Ruminiclostridium. Next base: position 10,613 of record JAEYWA010000240.1, read on the forward strand.
GATATTGCCCAGGACCGTTCGGTCAGCAGTACTGATAAAAGCATTGTTGTATGCTATAGTGAGGAATGTGCAGTCAAAGACAAGGGTCAGACCTGTCTGTTTTGCACCTTCAACGCAAAGAAGAAGTATCAGGACGGTCCCGACGGTCCTGTCTGGAAGTATCCACACCAAATAGGTGAAACTGTGAAAGCTGCATATGATGAAGGCTACAAGCATGTAACTATTACTGGAGGCTTTATCCCAGAACGCCGGGAATTGGAATACTATCTGGATGTGGCCGAAAGCATCAAGGAATCTTTGGGGAAGGATACCTTTAATGGTACTGCCTGCATTGGAGCGCCGCTGGATTTTTCAGTAATTGATAAATATAAGGAAGCAGGATTCAGCACAATAGCTTTTAATACCGAAGTCTGGGGAAAGGACTATTTTGGGATTGTATGTCCCGGTAAGGTTGAAGCTTGTGGGGGTTACGATAATTGGATAAATGCCATTGAGTATGCTGTAGAGGTTTTTGGGAAGGGGAAGGTCAGAAGCAATTTTGTATGTGGCCTACAACCCAAGGAGGTTCTGTTTGAGGGCATAGAATATCTGGCTTCCAAGGGTGTAGTAACCATTGCCTCCAGTTGGGTTCCTTATGCGGGTTCACCGCTGGAGGGACACCGTTCACCGACAATTGACTGGCACTGGGAGGTACAGCTGAAGCATGCCGAAATTCTAAGAAAATACGGACGTACCTACGAGGAAGTATTTAACGGAGCTCCTGCAAGATTCCCCGTACATGACATATTCCAGATAGAAGACGGTACATGGCCTGGTTCAGGTATCAGATAAAACCCGGGAAATTATGAAAAAAGGTTTTGAAAAATAGTTATGTTTTTCAAAACCTTTTTTGTAAATATATACAGAACCTGGTTGGTCATAGACAATTATGTTGAAAATAAGGAAATAATGGTATAATATAGATAGTAAGTACGTTTCAGAAATAGATTTTCCATGTTAGTCTTGTGATTTTAATTATATTATAGAGGTATAAGATTAATGATTCTAAAACATTGTGGAAAAATAATCGTTGCAGTACTTATCTTAAGTTTTATACTTTCAGCGACTCTATCTGCTTCCGCTGTGGATATTCAGCAGCCCAAAAGCATTCTAATAATTCACTCATATAATGAAGGGACTAATTGGACCAGTGAACAAAATGCCGGAATCATCAGTATTCTTTCTAATTCCAACGACAATTTGGATATTAACGTGGAGTACATGGATTGGAAAAATTATCCTACACAAAGTAACCTGGAATCCTTTAATAATTACTTAAAATTTAAATATTTGGATAAAAAGCTGGATCTTATAATAACTACTGATGATGCGGCCTTGTCCTTTGCACTGGAAAATAGAAAAGTGCTTTTCTCCAATGCTCCGATTGTTTTTTCAGGTATAAATCAAGAGAAGGTTGATGAACTTAAAAATAGTTATGTAAATTTTACCGGAGTAGTTGAAGAGATTGATCCGACAGAAACAGTTAATATGGCATTAAGGATAAATCCTGATATCAGAAATGTATACCTGATATACGACAATACAGAAAGCGGTAAGTCTACAGGAAAAATTATTACAAACAAAATTAATGAATTGTTCAAGAACTTGAAGGTTATACCGATGAATGATATGGATTTTAATAGTTTGTTGGATACCGTGAGCGAGCTGGACAATAAAAATATGCTGCTATTCGCAACATATTACAGTGATGCAAAAGGAGCAATAATAAATTTCAATCTTGCTGCCAGAGAAATAAGTCGATACAGTAAAGTCCCCATGTACCACCAATATGATTTCGGATTAAACAACGGCACTTTGGGCGGAAGTTTACTCAGCGGAAGGTTATACGGAAAACATGCTGCAGAAATTGCCATTCGCGTTTTGGAGGGAGAAAAAGCGGATGATATTGGAATTGTGTACCGTCCTGCATCCAGAAAGGTTTTTGACTATAAATTATTAAAAAAATATGATATTCCCTTGTCACGAATCCCAAAGGATGCAGAATTAATAAACAAGCCCTTTTCCTTTATTGAGACATACAAACTTCTGGTAGTTGGAGTACTTTCAGCATTTGTTGTACTAATTATTTTTGTGATGCTGCTTTTAATTTATATCAGAAAAATCAGGAAAATTAGAAACGAACTGCGTATAAGTAACGAAGAACTTACTCAAACCTATGAAGAATTAGTTGCTACAGATGATGAGTTAAAGATTCAGCTTAAGGAGATATCTGAAATTCAGAAAGAACTGGCTGAAAGTGAGGAGAAATATACATATCTGGCTCTTCATGATGTTTTAACCGGTCTTCCAAATAGAAGGTCACTTTTCGAGGATACAAAAAGGATATTGACAGATAGTAGCAGTAAAGCTGCACTTCTATTTATCGATATGGATAACTTCAAATATACCAACGATACAATGGGACACGAATTCGGAGATTTACTTATAAAAGAAGCCAGCAGCAGACTGGTGCTGGATTTGTTTGAGAAAAGTACCCTGTACAGACTTGGCGGTGATGAATTTATTATTCTGGCAGAAGAGACAGGACAGGACAAGGCTGAACAGTTGACTTCCGATATATTGTACAGTTTTAAGGAGAAATTCTATGTCAATAATATAGGACTTCATGTAAGTTTAAGTATTGGTATTGCATTATATCCCGAGCACGGTAATAATATTGAGGAGTTAATAAAGTCAGCGGATATTGCAATGTACAAGGCAAAAGAGTACGGTAAAAACAGATATGTTCTGTATGATAAAAGCATGAACAAGGATTTTTCAGAAAGAATGACTTTGGAAAAGTATCTGCATACCGCAATGGACAATAATGAATTTGAGCTATATTATCAGCCTCAGCTTGACATAAAAACAAATAAGGTTACAGGCCTTGAAGCACTATTAAGATGGAAAAGCCCGGAATTAGGATTTGTTTCTCCTGTCAAATTTATTAAAGTTGCAGAAGACACCCATCTGATAATTCAATTGGGTGAGTGGGTACTGGTTCAGGCCTGCGATTTTCTCAGTCATTTACATAAGCAGGGTCTGACCCACATGACTATTTCTGTCAATATTTCAACATTACAAATATTCCAGGCGGATTTTAATACGAAGGTGTTAAAAATTCTTGAATACTTTAAACTTGATCCGAAATTTCTAGAACTTGAGATAACTGAAACTGTTTTAATAGAGTCTTTTGATGTGGTATATAATAAATTGAAGCAGCTGAGAGAGAAGGGGATAGGCATTGCATTGGATGATTTTGGGAAAGGCTATTCATCATTAAGTTACTTGAAACAGCTCCCAATTTCCACCTTGAAAATTGATAAAACTTTTATTGATAATGTCTCACTAATATCTGAACATACAACCATAACACGACATATAATTAAAATGGGACGATCCATGGGAATGGCTGTAATTGCTGAAGGTGTAGAGTATAATGAACAATTGGAGTATCTGAAAAAATATGAATGTGATAAGATGCAGGGATATTTGTTCTCTAGACCTTTACCAAAGGATGATGTGGAGAAGCTTCTTAAGGGGCTGTAGCCGACTGATAGGTATAATTTGATATATTATGTAGCACAACATTATAATCCCGTGCCGTTTCAGAAATATAATTACTTTAGCGGTACGGGATTTCTATATTACATCCAATTTTTCTCTCTCAAACTAACCTTCCCGTTAATTTATTTAGACTTTGATTGACTCAGGCTTATTCCCTGACCAATATTCTTGTAACTTCTGATATATAGAGAGTGTGATGGTCGGAATCGGGATAGAATCTGGAATTGAGCTCAGTAGTAATAAAGCATTCGGGCCTGAATTCCTGAGCATAGAGCTTCTTGCATATAAAAACAACATTGGCTTCATCAAAATAGGGGACATTACCTTCGTGACGAAGAGTCAATTGCGCCTTGCTGATTTTATCCTCGTCTCTTCCTGATACGGCTCCAAGGTATCCCAATTGCTTCTTAAAACTACTGTCAAAGAAGGATAGTGAAAACATATCAGAGTTGTCAACAAATTCCTTGGTGAAACGTTGCGGGCGAATAACTGTAAAGGATACATTTTTAGCCCACATTACTCCCAATCCTCCCCAAGAGGCCGTCATTGTGTTCACCTTGTCCGATTTCCTTGCAGTTACCAGCATCCATTCATTTCCTATCATCCTGAAGGGACTTTGATCAAACATATCCGGACTTACTTCATTAAAAGTATTCATAAAGACTCCTTTATTATTAAGTGTTTATTAGGGGTAAAACCTTAAAATATTATTTATAATATTATTATAGTTTACAGTCATTAAAAGGTTCCTGTACATATTCTATTACATTATTATACTTTATTTTACTGTATCTTAATTATTCATTATTTATTCACAAAACATAATTAATCCGATTAATTCTACAAAGCAGCAATTTAATCTCAAATGAATATATTGAAGTAGCAACGAATATATTTTATGGAGCTTTTATGTTCGGGAAATACAACAATCAGAATTCATATGATTGCGTAAAAAAGCAACGTCAGAATATAACTCTGGAGCAGCTCGCAAGGTTTGACGGAAAAAATGGCAATCCAGCATATGTGGCTGTTGACGGGATAGTATATGATGTCACAAACAATGCTGGCTGGGCCGCTGCGACTCATTTCGGCTTGAAGGCAGGAACTGATGTCAGCGGCCCTTTCAAATCCTGTCATGGCAGTAAGCAGATACTAAGCAGACTGAAAATTGTAGGCAGTTTGATAAGCTAGATTAAATATATGTTGTTAAGAGATTAAATTTTTAACCTATTCGAAGTGCCAGTGGATATATAAGCATGCCTACTTATGGGAGAGTAATTATGACTCAATGTAAAATGTATAAAAACAGTATAGATACAATCCGTCAACTAATGCATGAAATAAGGCTTGCGATACAAGAAAGGTCATTCAAAAAGGTGAATCTGGTTTGGCTGGAACTAACAGGGTGCTCGGGAAATATAATATCCCTTTTAGATGGGGAGAATCCTGATTTTAAATACTTAATAACCAATATGACAAACCTTGTATATAGCAACAGTCTTATGTCAGCAGAAGGAGAAGAAGCAGTAAATCAGCTTGTCAATTCAGCTGGTTCTGAATTTATTCTTGCTGTTGAAGGAGCTGTAGCTACAGCAAACAACGGAATGAATAATGTAATAGGAAGATGGCAGGGTAGTCCGTTAACAGCTTTGAAAGCTATTGAGCTTCTTGGTGAAGGAGCTAAGCAGGTTATTGCTATTGGCGCCTGCGCAAGTCATGGGGGAGTGTCAGCTGCAAAGCCTAATCCATCTAAATGTGTAAGTGTTCAAAAGCTTCTGAAAAGAAATGTTATAAAGCTTCCAGGCTGCCCTTGCCATCCTGACTGGTTTTTGGGGACACTTGCCCACTTGCTGTTGTATGGTGAACCGGAATTGGACAGCAGAGGTAGACCGCTTATGTTTTACAGTGACACCATCCACGACAGATGTACCAGAAGAGCCTTTTTCGAAAAGAGTATTTTTGCGGATAAACTGGGGGATAAGGGCTGTATGTTTAAGCTGGGGTGCAGAGGCCCAGTTACCAGAATAGATTGTCCTACACGTAAATGGAACAAATATGTTAACTGGCCAATTGAATGTGATACTCCCTGTATCGGTTGTGCTCAATTTGGGTTTCCGGATCAGATGGAGCCTTTTATAAGCTTTGATACTACGAGAGGAGAATAGTAATGACCGACAGAATCATCATTAATCCGATAACCCGTATAAGCGGGTTTATGGAAATAGATGTAGTGCTGAAAAATAACATTGTAGTAGAGGCTAAAACAAGCGGTCAGCTGTTCAGGGGCTTTGAGAAGATGTTGTCGGGAAGAAGTCCCTTGGACGCAGTTTACTTTACCCAAAGGATATGCGGAATATGCTCTGCTGCTCATTCAACAGCCTCTGCTCTTGCACTGGAGTCAGCTTTTAATATAAATCCACCTGAACAGGGGAGATATCTTAGAGACATTGTACACGGTTGTGAATTCTTACAAAACCATATAAGGCATTTTTATCAATATACACTGCCGGATTTTATAAAAATGCCTAGTAAGTTTCCTATTTATAACACAGAACACAATGATTTTCGGCTCCCCGAAAGTGTAAACAACAGAGTTGTGGACCATTATTTCCGATCCTTGGAGATAAGCAGGTCAGCTCATGAAATGCTTGCTGTCCTGGGTGGGAAAGCTCCTCATAACCACGGTATATATATTGGAGGAATTACCACACAGCCAACTGCTGATAAAATTGTAAAAATAAAATCAATTTTAACTAAAATTAGAGATTTTATTATAAGCGTAATGGTGCCCGATGTTGAAATACTTGCAAAATACTATAATGAATATTTCCGGATAGGAGTAGGTTATGGGAATTTATTGAGCTACGGCTGCTTCAATGATTACAAATCTCTAGGAACACTTTATTTAGCAGCTTCAATATACTCGGATGGAGTGGTAAAAAAAATGGATACTACAAAAATAAGCGAAAGTCTTAAGTATTCGTGGTATAAGGGTGACACTCAGGTACCCTATGAAGAGAGTGCGGATCAGAATTTTAACAAGAATAAGGCCTACAGTTGGATAAAGGCTGCACGGTATGACGGAAAGCCATATGAAGTAGGACCACTGGCAAGAATGTGCCTCAGCGGGGAATATAAAAACGGAGTATCCATGATGGACAGGACTATTGCCAGAGTTCTTGAAGCAAAAAAAATAACAGAAATAATGGCAGTTTTATTGAACAATGTAATACCCGATGTCAATACTCAGGAAGAATATGAAATTCCTGAAACCTCTAGTGGCCAAGGGCTGATCGATACTACGAGAGGTGCTCTTGGACATTGGATAGGTATTGGGAAAAAAATTATAGATCATTATCAGATTATAACTCCAACGGTCTGGAACCTATCTACAAAAGACGATACCTATAATGGGACCGTTGAACAGGCACTTTTAGGAACAGTTGTTGAAGATATAAAACATCCGGTTGAACTGGGTAGGATAATAAGATCCTTTGATCCCTGCGTATCCTGCGCTACACATGTATACATTCCAGAAAGGGAGGTAAAAACATTTACAATACTTCCTTAAGCCGTATTGACAAAACAGTTAATTTTTTCATACTGATTTTAACATATATTTAGAGGGTAGACTTAATTGAGAAATATTACTAATGGAGGGGTCTTGGATAAGGTAAAAGTAATTGGTGTCGGTAATCGTTTGATGGGCGATGATGGAATAGGCGTATATATAGTTGAACAGCTGATAAAAGATAAATTTTTGTTTAGTAACAGATACGTTGATTTTTATGTTGCCGAAACAGATATTAACTATTTAATTCATACCCTCATTAGCGAGAAGAATATGTACCAGATTCTTTTTATCGATGCAGCAGAGATGGGAAAAATGCCAGGCTCTTTAGAAGAACTGAATGTGGACAAAAAAGACATATGTACAAAGTTATTTCCTTCTCCTCATAGTCTGAATTTCACATATGCAATTAAAGCTAATGATAATATAAACAACATTACTAATATGACTATTCTTGGTATAGAACCTGAAATTATTGATTTCAGGTTCGGGCTTGGTCCAAGCTTAAGCAGAGAATTTAAAAGCATCTTAGAAAAAATAAAAAACTATATACTATGCAAATATGTTTGATTATTGTGTGAAGGGTGAAAACAATTTAACTGAAAGACATGATTAGTATCCTAATTCCCACAATTCCCAGAGCAAGTGCAAGACTCCTGACAATCCAGCTTCCTTTAAGTTTTTTTGAAAGTCGTGCACCCATTTGAGCCCCAAACAAAACTCCGATAGATAACCCAATAGTCTGCATTACACCACTTGACAAAACACCCGTTGCCACATGAACTATGCTGCCTGAAAACGACATTGCTACCAAAACGAATTGTGACGTAGCGGTTGCGAGATGAACAGGGAAGTTAAGTATTTGTATCATAACAGGTACATGAATGATGCCGCCTCCAATACCCAGAAGGCTTGAAATATATCCGACAAGTACACTGATGGTGATTCCTAGCAGAGGATTATAGGAATAGGTATATATGACTCCATCAATATCTGTAACTAATCGGGTTATTTTCCCGTTAATGGTCTTTCCACTTCCGTTTTTATTCTGAGGCCGAATTAATAGGTAAATTGATCCGAACATTAAGAAAATGCCAAATAAAAGATTAAAAGTATTTCGGGGTATTAATGATGTAGTCAGAGAACCAAGAATAGATCCAGGCAATGTGGCGACGGCAAAAATCAAGCCCGATTTATAATCAATTTTTTTCATTCTGGCATAAGCAACCGTACCTGACAATGAGTTGAAAAACACTACTGCCAGAGATACAGCCGTAATTGTTTCAGGACTCTTCTCAGGGTAAATGAGAAGCAGGATGGGTACAAGTATAAAGCCTCCTCCCGCTCCAATAAGAGTTCCAAAGCTTCCAACAATAAATCCAAGAGGGATAAGCCAGAAAAATTGATACATAAGAACCTCCCTTATATAATCATTCAAATACTCGAATTTCCTTCGTTCCTAAATATTTTAACCCACAAAACTTTATTAATAGCTTGTGAACTTATTTAATTAATAATACTTGAAATAATTTCAGAAAAACAACTTTCTATAAGGATACGTTATATCTGACCTGTTAAAAACTGCACGGCGATGCTTGATACAGTTACTGTGACCCAGACCATTAACCCCAGTAATAATGGCTTAAATCCAGACTTCAACATTTCTCTGAAATCAGTACTGAGGCCAACTGCCGATAAAGCCATAACAATCAGAAATTTGCCTAAGGAGGATAGTAAAGCTGCTGTTGAGCTGTCGATTACTTTTGCTGTATTTAACAGAGAAGCTGCCAGAAAACCTAAGATGAACCATGGAAAGATTTTTTTGAAGCTGTAATTTATTGTGTCCCCGGTTTTTTCGGCATTACGTTTTCTTAGCAGAGTAATTGCAGCAAAGAATAACGATATTGGAATAATCATAGTTGTGCGGGTGAGTTTGACAATAGTTGCATATTGTCCTGCAGCGCTGCTAAAGGCATATCCGGCAGCTACCACAGAAGAAGTATCATTAACCGCAGTTCCTGCCCATAACCCAAAGGCTTTATCAGAAAAGCCCAGTATATGCCCCAACGCTGGAAAAATCAGCACTGCAACAACATTGAAAAAGAAAATTGTAGAAATTGAATAGGCAACTTCCTTTTCGTCTGCTTCGATTATCGGCGAAATGGCAGCAATAGCTGAGCCTCCACAGATTGCTGTTCCAACTCCTATAAGTGTGGTCAGGTTATAAGGTACTTTTAGTAATCTCCCTAGAATATATGCTGAAATAAATGCCAGAGAAAGTGTAATAATCATAACATAAAATGATTCCATTCCTGTCTTCACTACCTGGGTTATACTTAAACCTGCACCTAAAAGAATTATTGCATATTGAAGAATTTTTTTAGAGGTAAATTTAATTCCTGCCTTTGTACAGTTAGGCTTTCCGAAGAAATTATTTACTATAATCCCCAGGGCTATCCCGAAAACAGGACCGCCTATCAAAGGATATAGAACTCCAAGCCAGTCTGCGACTAATGCGATTAATAATGAGAATGTGATTCCTGCGATGTTTTTCCTTAACCAGTACATGTATAAGCTCCTTGTTTATTTGATAGATATATTTTAGAACTGTTATTCCATAAATACAAATTATGATTTATTATGTTAATATAAAAATAATTTATAGATAATCATAAAATTAGTATTTAAATAGGTGAGAATATGATTGATCCGAAGCTTATAACTTTTATAAATGTCGCAAAAATAAAAAATTATACTAAAACTGCCGAAGAGCTGAATATGACTCAGCCTGCGGTAACGCATCACATAAAGCAGCTGGAGGACTATTACAGGGTTAAACTCGTTCAAAAAAAGGGAAGACTGCTATCGCTAACAGAAGAGGGAGAGCTACTGTTAAAATATGCAAAGGACCTGGAAGCAAGTTCGATGGTTTTTGAGAGGACATTGCTTAATAAATCATCATTAATTAAAAAGTATAGTATTGGTGCGACGCTGACAATTGGTGAATTTATACTTCCCAGATTATTGGGCGACCATAAAAAGCAGCATGAAAATATTGATATTATAATGCATGTTCATAATCTTGAAGAAATCACAAAGAGACTTGGATTGGGTGAATTTGACCTGGGAATTGTTGAAGGGCCTTTTGATAAAAGTAAATTCAATTATTTGAAATTACAGGATGATGAACTTGTGTTGGCTGTATCACCTCAAAGTACCTTTGCCTCTTACCTGGAGGTAGAAATAAGCGAAATCATAAACAACGGAAAATTGATTATGCGTGAAAAGGGTTCAGGCACAAGAATGATTTTTGAAAACAAGCTTCTTGAGCTGGGAATAAGCCTTCAGGAAGTAAAAACATATATGGAGGTAGGCAGTATAGGTGCAATTAAATCTCTTGTCCGAGCAAATCTGGGATACACTGTTATTTCAAGAGAAGCTGTCAGGCTTGAGGTAGAGGCTGGAACACTTAAGCTTGTTCCCATACAGGGTGTAAAAATAATGAGGGAATTCAATTTTATTTATACCGATAACTCCCAGGCAGAATTTGTTCATAGTTTTATTAAATTTATCATTGGTGTAACAGCGACAAACCAGCATTTTTTTAGTCAAGTAACTTGAACATATCTTTTTTATACTGGAATTTAAAGAACATAAAAAAGATTGTCACAAAAAATGATATCACGAATATAATATATTATAATATTTGAATATGGTGATTGACAAATATACTGGCGAGCACTATAATACCACTATAAATAGATACCATAATGAAAAATGCAAAGGGAGATGGGATTGAGGGTGTTAAGGGAGTTTGTTCACAGATGGATTTGGGTTGTTCTTTTAGCTTTTTGTATAGTTGGATTAATATATCCGGTAATTGGGTTATTAGCAATTATTTGTATGATGGCTCCTTCGGTGGTTGCTATTTGGAGGGGAAGAATGTGGTGTGGGAGGCTCTGTCCAAGAGGGAGCTTCAATGACATTGTTTTAACTAAAATGAGCCGTAACAAAGCTATTCCCAAATTAGTTAAAAGCAAATGGTTCAGAAATTTATTCCTCGTGGTTCTGATGAGTGCCTTTGCTATTCAGCTGGTTTTGGCCTGGGGCAATCTTGCAGCTATTGGTGGTGTATTTGTACGAATGATTATCATAACAACACTTATAACTGTAATATTAGGTATTACGTACAGCCATAGAGCATGGTGTATGATGTGTCCAATGGGAACAATGGCTTCCTGGGTAACAGGCATAAGGGATAAGACTAAAAAAACATCAAATAATAATAAAGTCACTTTTATTAAGGATAAATGTGTCAGCTGTAACCTTTGTTCAAAGGAATGCCCTATGGGTATTAATGTTTTAAGCTATAAAAACGCTGGAGCAGTCGACCATCCTGATTGTATAAAATGTAATCGTTGCGTTTACAAATGTCCAAAAAAATCCCTTGAAGAAGTCTCATAGTTGCCGTAAACGGGCCGTTATTGTAAAATGTAACGAGAATATAATAAAAAATATATTGAATTGAGTTAGTAAATCGGAGGAATTATATATGTCAGCAATCAAAGCAAGAAATAATTATACCGGGCAGGGCGGATGTCAGAGAATGAATTGTGCACAAGCTGTTATTAATGCGTTTAAGGAAGATTTTAACATAGGTGAAGATATGGTAGACGCATTTAGAAGCTATGGTGGAGGAAGAGCACCGGAAGGCTTGTGCGGAGCATATTACGCTGTTAAATCCATCCTCATTAATCAAGATCCTACTAAGCTTGAGGAACTGGAAAAACATTTTCTAGAGCATGCCGGTGCGTTGGAGTGCAGTAATATAAAAGGACTTAAAAAGCTCTCCTGTGTAGGCTGCGTTGAAAAAAGCTCTGAGTTTTTAGAAAAACTAGGCTAAATATGAAGAAAATATTATTTGTTATTATATTGCTTTTGGGTATTATAATTACTGCTTGCGGTACACAGGAGAAAGTTTTGTCTCTGCCGGAAAGTAAAAATGCGGCATCGGTACAAACCGGGTCAACAAAGGAGCTAAGCAGCATGAAGATAAAACCCGAAGAGGCGAAATCACGCCTTGATAAAGGCGAAAATATTATATTATTGGATGTACGCACAGAGGAGGAATACGTGGAAAAACACATTCCCAATAGTATTCTGATCCCTGTGGAAGGCATTGATAAAGACGCACCGGCTAAACTTACTGATAAAAATGCAACTATTTTTGTTTATTGCAGAAGCGGAAGACGAAGCGCAATAGCTGTCGAAGTACTTACTCTTATGGGATATACAAATGTATATGACCTCGGTGGGTTGAACGATTGGCCCTACGAAACAGTAAGTGGTAAATAACTGTTACCGAATAAAATAATAAAGATATAAGATATTTAAGAGATTTGAGTATTCACAAATTGTGAATACTTATTTTTTTGGAAAGAAAACCCACAGGCTGGAATTCTGATTTGAATACATGTATATATACAACACAAATCTTTAGACAATGCACCAATAAAATGATTCTGACTGCATTGTCCAAAATATTCTAATAATGCATTGACAAATTAATTAATAGATAGTATATTAATCTTAACGTTAAGATTTTGAGTAGGTGATTATATGGTATCAATAAAGGATGTAGCGAAAATGGCAGGTGTTTCACCAACTACAGTCTCAGCTGTAGTTAATGAGCTTGACTGTGTTAAACCATCCACTCGAGCAAAAGTATTAAAAGTTATTGATGAGCTTGGATATATTCCTAATATTTCTGCTAGAGAGCTTGTAACAAATAAAAAGCAAAATATAGGACTAATTACAACGGGTTACGAGAATAGTTTTCAAAACAATTCAAATAACAATGACAAAGATATTTTCTATATAGATTACATTAATAGTATTGCTGAAGCTATAAAAACTACCGGTTATGGTCTTCTTATAGAAAATTTTGTCTATAAGGATGGAAGTGCGGAGATACCTAAAATTATTGAGCAAAAACGTGTGGACGGCGCTTTGGTTGTAGGTTCTCTTTATAAAAAAGATTTTATTTATTTACTAAAAAAAGAAATAAATGTGCTGGTTACAGTAGGCACCTTCAGTGAGATTACCGATTATGTAATAAATGATTATACTGAGTCTATATTAATGGCAGTCAGATATTTTGTTAAGAATGGACATAGAAAAATTGCTTATGTTAGTGGGGACTCCACAACTTATGCGTGTCCTCTTAAACTCAAAGGATATAAGGAAGGACTGGAAGAAGCCGGGATAGAATTTGATTCTGATCTATTATTTGAGTGTAAATTTATGTCTTCACACGGTTATGATGTTGCAAAAAAAATATGTGAGCTCCCGAAGGATAAATTTCCAACAGCAGTAATTTTCGGTGCGGATATTCTTGCAGCAGGGGCAAGTCAGTACTTTTACGAAAATAAAATATATATACCCGATGATTTATCTATTCTAGGATATGAAAATCTCGCCATATCTTCATATATTAACCCACCACTTTCAAGTGTTGATTGGAATAAAAATTTAATGTCACAGGAAGCATGCAGATTAATTCTCAGGCGCCTCAAAAATCCAAATAAAAAGTGTGACGGCATTGTTTTGCCGTGTAATATCGTAGAGAGAAAATCAGTCAAAAATTTATACTAACCAGCAAGGAAAGGACTGGATTAGTTTTTAATCAGAATCGTAACGTTACGATAATGATTCCCTCGATATTACAGGTGGTGAAAATTATAATAAATTTTGTAATTTTAGGAGGAGAAAATGGGTAAAAAAGTGATTGCTATTATGTTAGTACTGATGATGTCAATTGGTATGATGACAGGTTGTTCCTCAAACACAACATCGTCAATTTCAACAGAGTCTACTACTTCTACTACTTCTGAATCTTCTGCAAGTACTGCAGCTGGAGCGCTTAAGCCTGCTGAACTTACTATGTGGACATTCCTCGATCTGACATCCAAGAATGCACGTGCTATTGTACTCGGTAATCTGATTAAAAAATTTGAAGCAGCAAATCCTGGTGTTAAAATCAAGGTTGAAACACAGGAATGGACAACAATGTCAGCTAAAATTATAGCAGGACATGCGGCAGGCAATAGCCCTGATCTTTTTATGATCAACATGGCTAATCTCGGAGAGGCTATTGCTGCTGGATGTATGGAGCCACTTGAGAATTTGTTTCTCAATAACTGGACAGATGAACAGCGTGCAGATATTGAAAGTGAACTATTTAAAGCAGGCTATGACGGAAAGTACCATTATGAAGTTCCTCTATTTTCAGGTACCTTTGGTATTATGTACAGAACAGACCTATTTGAGAAGTTTGGCATAAAGGTTGAGGGCATTAAAACATGGGATGATCTTGCAGAAGTAGCTAAGAAGCTTACTTATGTTAACGAAGATAAACTTCAGGTTTATGGCTATGGCGTGGGCTATAGCACAGATGTAACTGATCCTCACGGCGTGCTG
>JAEYWA010000262.1 GCA_023431385.1 Bacillota bacterium
ATTAATAGAGCAAATAATCTTTTCATTTCGTTACAATATTCCTCCTTTAAATATAAAAAAATGTTTATTAGATTTTAATCATATTATTAGTAAAATAACTAAATTTATACAAATTTTCATAAAAAAAATAAAAACGGTCAGCACCGTTTTCATTTTTTACTTCATTGAGTTATAATAAACCATGAGTATAACTTAAAATACTTTATTTCAAATTGAAAACAAGCATTGTAACTTTCCCACCGTTATCAAGAGGCCGATCTGTGTATATATTTATGCTTTCGTACCCTTGATTTGGTCCAACCCTGATATTTGATACCGGTTGTGCTGCCAATTTGCCAGAGTAATCATTAAAATATACTGAAACTGTACTGCTGAAAAAGTAAATGACATTATTTATTTTAATACGTTTCGAATCTACAGCCTGAACATACCACCACTGTTCCACCGGATTTGATATATGATTATAACTAACAATAACATCATTATTCATTTTCATGCTGAAAACTGTACCAACAGCCGCATTTGGGATTTCTTCCTTTGTTGTGTAAGTATACTGACTTGTACCAGCAACTAATTCATATTTATATGACCCGTTAGTACCTATCGGCTTTTCTATACTTTTTACCACCATATCCTTATTCTGTTCATTAAATATATCATATGCACATATGACATTTACATCATTAAAGTCGCCAGTATACCCTAAATACTTTATTTTTCCTGATAATAATCTACCATTAGGAATATCGCTCCATCTTACCAGTTTAACTGAATAATCAGTGTAATTAATGATTTTTACGTTATCAGTAACGTAATTTCCACCAATCTTTTTATTATTTATATCAACTGTAAAACTTGAACTGATATCATATGTCATATTTAGTAAAGCAACCGTATCATCATTAATTAATGAATATTGTACAAGCCTCCACTTAAATGCACGCGGATCCATGTTTATCTTGTATGTTTTCTGAGATCCGTCCACGTGAAGGAGATCTACTGTATAATATTGCTTATTATAATCAGCTGCTTCTTTTGACACCATAGTCGAACAATTTAAAACAAAAGCATAATCCTCGTTATTCTCATCGACTGTGAGGAAGGCTTCAACAACCTTTCCGTCATATCCCAGAATTGCTGTAATACTATCCCCTGTGTTAAAAGAGCCCGGAGTTGAATTGAATTTATTCAATTCGGCATATTGTCCTAATTCATAGTTCACGCTAGTTATCTGAAGGGTTTTGGGGGAGTATTTGCTGGGAAGTATACTTGTTATTTCGCCCTCAACCTTG
This sequence comes from Bacillota bacterium, assembly GCA_023431385.1. Lineage (GTDB taxonomy): Bacteria > Bacillota > Clostridia > Acetivibrionales > DSM-1351 > Ruminiclostridium. The sequence goes on from JAEYWA010000262.1 coordinate 1,293, forward strand.
TTATCAACTACAAGATAATAAATAAGAACATTAAGCTTATTATATACTTCATAAACTACATCCTTATCTTTTATATCGCTTAAACCAATTATTTCACCCACTTTTTTTGTTGCCGGAGAGGCTGTATTATTGTAGGTATCCCTTAAAATAGGAATACCATCTTTAAAGTTTATATTCCCCATGCGTTTGGAATCGGGGTTAAAACTCAGGGCAACCTCCGGCTTTCCATATACCCAGTTATCCTTATCCTCCATTATTCCTGAGGATTCAACCAGAGTAGTATCAGTATCCTGGGTATTTACTTTTTTGATATTGGTATTTAGTGTTCTTTGAATCATTATTATTGTAGCCTCTGCATTCAAGGCACTATTATTTGTAAAGCTGTAACCTGAAGTAATACCAAGACTCTTTGCCTTATTTATATATCCGGCAGGCCAGGTTCCAACTATATCTTCATTGGTATAGCCCAAAGCTTTAATTGCCGAAGTACAAAATTGTGCAAAGGTAATTGATTCCTGTGGTTTGAATTTACCATCTGAATAAGCTGACAAATAGCCTAGCTTTACTGACGCATTAATGTAACCGCAGTAGCTTGACTTGGCAGAGACATCTGAAAATGTAGATGAATCTGACAGTGATTGAGCTAAATCATTATTTCCTGTAGAATTCACTATGATTTTTGCAAAAAGCTCTCTTGTCATTTTGCTTTTTGAAATTAAATCGTTATTATCGATAACTCCCCATAATATAAGCTTTTCCACTGTTTGCTCATAATCTGTGCTGCTTTTGGGAACAGCAGCATATGTAAACGTTGAAGAAAAAACTAGTATGGATATCAATGCAAGGGTAATTATTTTTACAAATATTCTCTTAATTTTATGCATTTTACCTCCCATCTACGCACATAGCGCGTATACAAATAGTTAATAGTAATGTATAGTAATAGATTTTTATGACTTGTGATAAAGTCCGTTACAGGCTTACGGCCATTTTTATTCAAATCTTAACGCATCTATAGGATTTAAGCGGGCAGCCTTGTAAGCCGGAAATAGGCCGAATATTATTCCAACTCCCAGAGATATGCCAAAGGATAACATCATCCAGAATGGCGAGTATACAGGAGTAGTTATTTCTAACCCGCCTATAATGAACCTTATACAGAACAAACCAGTTAAAATACCTATTACACCGCCAATCCCAGTAATCATTATAGCCTCAATCAGAAACTGTATCATTATGTTTTTGCGTTTTGCGCCAATTGCTTTCCTTATACCTATTTCTCTTGTCCTCTCTGTAACAGAAACCAGCATAATATTCATTATTCCTATACCACCGACTATTAATGATATTGCTGCAATACCGCCCAGAACAATCATAAGTGTATCAGTAATCGAATTAAGCGTTGATAGCATCTGCGCTTGATTTCTGACTGAAAAGGCAGAAGAACTGCCGAATTTTTCAGTTAGATACGCTGTTAGTTTGGCCATAGCCGAATCAACGGTAGAAGCATCGGCTGCCTGAACCGTGAAGTTGGATATCCTTGAATTTTTGCTCAATCGCTGTGCAACCGTTAAAGGAATAATTATCTGGTCGTCGTCTGAAGAATCCTGTCCTCCGTCAATTTCCTGTAACAGCCCTACCACCTTAAATATCTGACCGTTTATCTTAAGCTGTTGTCCAATGGGATTCTGCCCTTCAAATAAATCATTTGCCACAGCGCTGCCTATTACAGCCGTCTTTAGCTTGTAATCATTATCAAAGGACAGAATAAATCTGCCCGACTGAACATGTCTGCTTTTTATATATTCATAATCCTCATTTGTTCCAATAACTGTAGTATTTCTACTCTTCGTTCCTGCTTTTAGTGTCATGCTTCCATTTATAACCGGAGCAATCATGCTGATTTCACTACTGTTTTCGTCAGAAAAGGTTTTCAGCTCATCGTATGTAATATTTCTGTTACTTCCCCTTCCCATTATACTTATGGAAATAATATTACTTCCCAATCCTTCAATAGAGTCTGTTATACTTTTTGTGCTTCCCTGTGCAAAGGCAACTGCAGTTATTACCGAGCCAACACCAATTATGACTCCCAGCATGGTTAGAAAGGCGCGTACCTTGTTGCTTGCGATGCTCTTCAAGGCCATTTTAAAGGCTTGAAAAAAGCTCATTTATACCGCCTCCTTATCTTCAATTATCATTCCATCCTGTATTCTAATAATTCTTCCCGCCTGAGCTGCAACATTATTATCGTGGGTTATTAGCACAATGGTATTTCCGCTATCGTGCAGCTGATGCAGAGTATTCATTACATCTGCTCCCGATTTTGTATCCAGATTACCTGTGGGTTCGTCCGCCAGAATAAGAGGAGGCTTGCTTACAAGTGCACGGGCAATTGCAACTCTTTGCTGTTGACCTCCCGATAACTCATTGGGGGTATGGTGAATTCTTTCACCTAACCCTACCATCTCAAGAGCTTCAATACTCCTTTTTATCCTCTCCTTATGGCCAATCCCCTGATAAATAAGAGGCAGTTCGACATTTTCAACTGCAGTAAGCTTTTTTAAAAGATTAAAGCCCTGAAAAATAAAGCCTATCTTGTTATTTCTAATCTCAGCGAGCTGATTGTCATTCAGCTTGCTTATCTCCTGTCCGTCCAGATAATACTCTCCCGATGTAGGTACATCCAGGCAGCCCAGCATGTTCATCAGAGTTGACTTGCCTGAACCGGACGGACCCACAATTGCTACAAATTCGTGTCTGGCAATGTGCAAAGAGACTTTGCTAAGAGCATAAATTGAGTTCTCACCCATCTCATAAATCTTACACATATTTGATATTTCTATCATAACTACCTCCGAATAAGTGACCAGTCCACGTACGTTTCATTCAATAGAACATTTTTGTACGTGCTAACTGCGTTATTGCAAGCTTATCTCTGCCCCTGAGAACCTGATTGTCTGTTAGAACCAGTTGTAGTCCGGGGATTTTGCCCCTGAGGTGCGAATCCTCCTGAAGGCATTCTGTTCATGTCTCCACCCAAGCCTCCGCCAAGACCACCAATACTAAAGCTGTTCTGATTATTTGTCGTACTGGAAGTTGAATTAGATACAAGTGGAGGAAGAACCACGATTTCTCCTTCGGTCAATCCACTCTTCATTTCAACGTATTCGTCATTATTGACTCCAAGTTCGACCTCCTTCATTACAGTGCCTTCATAGTACTCACTGTTGGCTTTCATAGCTGCTGACATCTGCCTTCCGGAACTTACTGGATTGTTCTTTCGATTATTCTGATTTTCACGATTATTCAGATTCTTTTGATTGTTCTGATTGTTTTGATTATCTAACTTATCCTCATCTGTACTTTTATCTTGAGAAGCTTGAGCTTCGGGTTTGTCTGGAGCACCAGCAGACACACTTCCATCCGGCTTGTTCTCCCCCCAGTTCCCTGGTGCTTTTCTACTTCTTGATTGACTAGGATTTGAATCTTCTGCGCCTATCACTCTAACAAATGCCCTGTTTCCCATTTTTGTCACTGCTTCAAGAGGTAGCTTAAGTACATCATTGGCCTGACTTAATATTATGCTGGCATTTGCATTCATACCAGCCAATAGGTTTTCGGTTTCATTTATCTTTATCTTTACGTTATATGTAGCAACACCGTTTGTCGATGCACCTTCCATTGCTTTGTAAATTACCTCGCCGCTTAGAGGTCTGGCGGTTGTCTCTTCAAGTGCATCGATTGTAATTGAAACCTCCTGTCCTACCTTAACCTTCGAAATATCCAGTTCATCCACTGAAATTGTAAATTGCATCTGATCAAAGTCTCTTATACTGATAAGAATATCACCTGATTTAACACTGTCGCCTGCTACAGCTGTTTCACCGGTAACAGTCCCACTGATGGTGGAATAGATCTTATAATCTTCCAGTTGCTTTTTAGCTGCTTCCAACTGGTTACTAAGATCCTGAACCTTGAGGTCATTTGTCTGGGCTGTTATTTGCAGATCATCATTTTCTATCCGAATTAATACATCACCCTTATTAACAAATTGATTTTCTTTTATGTTAACTTCTGCAAATGTGCCGTTTGTGACCGCCTTTACAGCCTGTTTCTTCAAATACTCAAACTTTGATACTTCGCTGCTGCTCTTTGTTCCATCAGGAGTGACAACTTCTACCACCGCTGTGTTTGAATCTGTAAGTCTTCCAGGATTTTCAACAGTAACCTCAATATTTCTGACACTTCCACCGTTTGAAGCTGTATATGTATATTCATCTATGGCTGACACTTTTCCCTCGACAGTATCATATATTTCCTGTACTGCTAACTGAACCTTTTGTCCAATTTTGATACCCTGAATATCTGTTATACTGAACGGAACTGATAATGAAAGCTGTGAAGTATCTGTTATTGTGAAAAGTGTCATATTGTTACTTACACTCTCTCCTACTTTAGCAGTTATATTTGTAACCCTTCCATTAAACGGTGCAGAAACATTAAGATTTGAAAAACTCTTCTGATTAATGTTTACACTTAACTGAGCCTGGCTTATCTGATTTTCAATTTTTTGAATATTAAGCTTTGCATCAGTATCATCTATCTCAAATAGTAAATCTCCGGCTTTTACCTTATCTCCTTCTTTGTAATAGCCTTTTGTAATTTTCCCCTGAACATTTGACATAACATCAGAGGTGTTAGCGGAGGTTACCGTTCCCGAACCCGATAATACCACTTCTATGTTTCCACGTACCACCTGTGTCTGTCTTTGGGCTGAGGCTGAAGTACTACTGGCAGCTTTATTTCTTGTTATAGCAAAAAATCCGATTAATATAGAAATAGTAACTAAAACCGCTATAGAAAGTGTTATAAACCCCTTTCTGCTTAATTTAATACGCTTTACGCCTTTTTGCATGATTCCACCTCTTCATATTTGTTTATTAGATATAAAAGGGTTACAATATAATTACCTTTATTTTCATATCAATAGTATTAAATTATTATGTTAAACCTGTGTTTGAATTGTGAACAAAATGTTAAGTATCCTATAAAAACCTACATAAAAAAGACCTTGTTAAATGTCACCAAGGTCTTTTTATATCGATTTTAGTTTTGTCTGTAATCTATAATTCTTTTACTCTTTTTTTCACTTCTTGGGAGGCTGCCAATACGGCTGACTTCTGCAATAATATGTATGCCTATTCTCTTCTTAAACAGGTCGACAATATCAAATTCAATTTCTTCCCGCTCAGTGTCACCGTCAGAATTATATTCTGCTTTTAAGGTCATAACATCCTTCCCATTTATATGGTCTATTATGATCTGGTATTCACTGCTGACTCCCTCAATTTCTCTTAAAATTTCATCAATCTGACCGGGATAAATATTAACGCCCTTTACCTTTACCATATCATCAGTACGACCAATTATCCTGTCAATACGCGGATAGGAAAGACCACAGGCACATTTGCCAGGAATTATCCTTGTAAGGTCTCTAGTTCTGTACCTGAGCAGTGGAGCTCCTTCTTTTCTCAACGTGGTTATTACCAGTTCCCCAACTTCACCCTCTGGGAGAACCTCTCCGGTGGCTGAATCAATTATTTCAAAGTAAAGAAAATCGTCGTAATAGTGCATACCGCTATGGAAATCACAATCTATTGCGATGCCTGGACCGTATATTTCGGTTAATCCGTAAATATCATATATATCTATACCAAGCTCGTTCTTAATCCGCTGTCTCATTTTTTCTCCCCAGCGTTCAGAACCGATGACACCTTTTTTAAGATAAATTTCGGAACGTAGCCTTCTCTTCTCAACCTCTTCGGCCAGAACCAATGCATATGAGGAGGTTCCAATAATTACTGTAGATTTTAAATCTATCATCATCTGCAGCTGTTTGTCTGTATTCCCGGGGCCCATAGGTACTGCCATTGCGCCCAGCTTCTCACAGCCGGCCTGGAAGCCTATACCTGCAGTCCATAAACCATAGCCTGGTGTTATTTGAATTCGGTCTAGCGGAGTTATACCGGCTATTTCATAGCTTCTGGCCATCATCTCTGACCAATCGGCAACATCCTGAGCTGTGTATGGAATTATTATAGGCTTTCCTGTAGTTCCTGAAGAGGAGTGAATTCTTACTATGTTTTCATCAGGTACTGCCTGAAGTCCTAGAGGATATGCCTCTCTCAATTCTTCCTTCGTTGTGAAGGGAAGATTTTTAATCTTGTCCATCGAAGTAATTTCATTAATATCTACTCCGCTTTTTTTTATTTTCTCACTGTAGAAAGGACTGTTTTTACTGACTATCTCAAGTAAATTTTTGAAAAGCTCAAATTGACCTGCACTCATCTCGACTCATCTCTTCTTTCTATAAATTTATATAATACCTAATTATATTAGCTTTTGGATTATTTGTCCATTAAGCTGTTTATTAATAGCTACCGAAATGTTCCTTTCGTATTCTGCTGTAATAGTCAACAACATTTCTGTCGTATTCGGCCTCCATTAAATTAGAGGACAAAAGGAAGTCAGCTGTTGACTGATTCATGGCAACAGGAATGTCATATAAAACTGCTATTCTTAATAATGCCTTTACATCAGGATCATGGGGCTGAGATGTAAGCGGATCCCAAAAGAATATCATAAAATCTACTTCTCCGTTTGCAATACAGGCACCTATCTGCTGGTCACCACCAAGAGGTCCGCTTTTAAAGCGCTTCACAGGCAACCCGGTGTTCTCAGAAATAAGTTGGGCAGTTGTTCCTGTTCCGCATAAAAACTGTCTGCCTAGTATATCAGCTTTACTCTTTACCCAGTTTATCAAGTCCTGTTTTCTGTTATCATGTGCTACTAATGCAATATGCTTTTGCTTGCCAAGTTTACTTCCTCTCATATTATCTCCAATCTACGCGCATGGCGTTGTGTACAAATAGATTATGAATTTAGTATAAAGTTATAACCCAGTTCAAAAGCTCTTTGGTTTAATTCTCTGAATTTCTGGGGTACGTTTTCAATTATGGCTTCTTCAATTACATCCTTGCCAAAAGGCATTTGACCTGCTGCGGCAGCTGCTCCCAGAAGAACTACATTTACCGTTTTTACGTTCCCTGCATTTTGAGCAATACCATAACCATCGATATAGTAGACCTTATCAGTACTACTTTTTATAAAGTCGGTTATTGAATCAACATCGTACCTGGAAGTTCCCAGGGATGATGACACAGGTTTGATGGTCTGAGTATTAACTATACAGCAGCCGCTATTTTTTAGTCTTGGAAGACTTCTGGCCGCTTCAGACAATTCGAAAGCTATAAGCATGTCGGCACTGCAAATAGGAATTATAGAACTTGCCTTTTCACTGTTTATCCGAACGTGACTTACGACGCAGCCTCCCCTTTGTGACATACCTATGGTTTCAGAGGTTCTTGCAAAACAGCCCTGCTTGATTGCTGCAGCTGCTATCAACCTCGAAGCCAGAACTGTTCCCTGTCCTCCTACACCTGCTATTAATATATCGTACTTCTCATTTATGTTTGACATTTTATTCATTTTCACAGCCTCCTATGGCATTGAAAGGACATACGTATGTACACAAACCGCAGCCATAACATAGTGAAGGTTCGATTACTGCCTTTCCTTCGATAGTGGATATTGCCGGACATCCTATTTCGGTTATACATTTCTTGCATTTCATACAATTATCATTAACTTTATATTTAACTACAGGCTTGAACAATGCAATACAGGGAGATTCAAATATAACAGCCGAAGGCCCCTTGAAATCTACTGCCTTCTTAATTATTTCAACAGCGCTATTAAAGTCCAGAGAATTCCCTTTTTCTATATGTCCCACTCCGCAAGCCTTTACTACACCATAGATATCGACTTTTTGTGATATACTGTTCATCATGGTTTTTCCTATTCCCGGATGGGGTTGATGTCCTGTCATTGCTGTGGTGCTGTTATCGACTATGACTATTGTTATATCGGTATTGTTATATACTGCATTTATAATACCCGGAATTCCCGTATGGAAGAAGGTAGAATCTCCAATGAACGCAATACTCTTAGTATCGGGCTCGGTTCTCTTTATACCCTGCACAACAGTAATCCCGGCTCCCATACATAAACAGGTATCTACCATTTCCAGCGGCTTTGCATTACCTAAAGTGTAGCAGCCTATATCTCCGGTGCACACAGCCTTCTGCCCCTTCATTGCCATTTTGACGGCATAGAAGGAGGCTCTATGGGGACAGCCTGCGCAAAGTACCGGCTGTCTGACAGGAAGCTCAGGCAAAGCCGCTTTTGGAGCTGTTTCCGCCTTTACACCAAGGAATTTTGATAGTGCCTCATAAACCAATTCAAAGGTATACTCTCCTGCGAAAGGAAGGTTTCCGGTTTTTTTACCAAGAATTTTTACATTATTACCTGTTGAAGCACAGAGCATGGTCAGTTCTTCTTCCAATACCGGGTCGAGCTCTTCAAATACCAACACCTGTTCAAGTCCGGCTAGAAATTCTTCTGCTTTTGCCCGGGGCAGCGGATAAGGAGTACCGACCTTGAAAACCTTTACATCTGCCTGATGCTTCTCAAGTGCTTCAACCGCGTAAGTATAGGCGACACCCGACGCAGCTATGCCAAGCTTACCTGAACCGGAGACCTTATTAAAGAGCGCAAGGTCAGAAAAGATTTCTCCAAGCTTGTGCTGCAGCTGTTCTATATGAAGATGCTTTCTATAAGCAAGGTTTGGAAATATAACCCACTTAGGATCCTTGACGAAACCCTCCGGCTTATGTTGATTCCTATAATCATCCAAGTCTATTGTACTGCAGGCATGACAAACCCTTGTAGTCGGTCTGAAAAAAACAGGCAACTCAACCTTCTCAGATAATTCAAATGCATACTGAATCATGTCAAATGCCTCTTCCGGCGTTGACGGGTCAAGTACAGGCAAATTTGAAAATCTTGAAAAGTGTCTTGTATCCTGTTCAGTTTGTGAAGAAAAGGGACCCGGATCATCTGCGACCAATACAACCATACCGCCTTTTACTCCGATATATGCAAGGCTCATAAGAGGGTCAGCAGCAACATTCAGACCTACCTGCTTCATAGTTACTAGGGTTCTGGCTCCGCTATATGCAGCACCTGCGGCTATTTCCATAGCGGACTTTTCATTTACAGACCATTCAACATATATATCACCCGGATTATTATGGGCTATTGTTTCCAATACTTCTGTAGAAGGAGTCCCGGGGTATCCGGTTACTACATTAACTCCTGCTCTTATAGCTCCAAGGGCAATAGCTTCATTACCCATAAGTAGTTTTTTTGCCATTCAGTTCTCCATTCAGCTGCACATGCAGCAGTAAAATTTATATAAACCCTTTCGGACTTTTGTAACGCAAAAACATAATTGAACAATGTTCCAGGTTTTAAGTAAAGCTCTTCTCAGTACTTATAACACCTTCTGACCATTTATAAAAATTATAACATAAATTTAATATATTTGGACAAAAAACTACATTATAAATATAATATAATTAAAGGAACAATCTGGATTTTAAGGAGGATTTTATTATGAAAATGGTGGTTGCTATAGTAAGACCTGAGGCCTTTGAGGATGTAAAGCAGGCCTTGTTTGAAGCTCAGATACATAAAATGACTGTAAGCCATGTAAAGGGCTGCGGTCAGCAAATGGGATATACTGAAAGCTACCGCGGTACAGTAACGGAAGTAAATCTTCTTAACAAGGTTAGGTTTGAAATTTCTGTTAACGATGAATTTGTAAAGCCTACTATCGATGCCATAATGAAATCAGCCAGGACAGGTAATATTGGTGACGGGAAAATTTTTGTCCTCCCGATTGAAGAATGTTATCGAATCAGAACCGGTGAAGAAGGTCGTGAAGCTATAGGCTAAGGATACCTTAAGCTTTAATTTAAGTCAAAACTAATATCCCCCAGCTTTTTGTGAAAACGGTACTGGACCTGATGAAATGTACAGGTTATGTATCAAAAGTGTACAACATCGACAAAGAGCCGGGGGTTATTTTTTTGAAATAGTATCCCTTATGATTAAATTATTCAATGTTTATCAACTTAGAATCCTGCCTTTAGTGTTCAAATAAGAGCCTCAAGAATAGAAAAGTATTTGTTTAAGTTTTATGCCTTAAACGCAACAAGACCCCAAGCTATAAACTTGTAGGCCCAAAGCCTTGAGACATATTTTCTTCCATATATATAATTTCTCGCAAAACAAAGAAAGCCTCAAGCTGTTACGCTCAAGACTTTCATATAAATCTGGCAGAGACTTACTTTCCCGGGCCGTTTCCAGCCAAGTATTATCAGCACTGAGATGCTTAACTGCC
>JAEYWA010000008.1 GCA_023431385.1 Bacillota bacterium
TTTCGTATATCAAACGGATCCTGTATAGCCACTCCTCCGGCCCCCATTGTAGTCAGCATATCCGAGACTGCATCGCTGGCCTCATCAGTCGTGTTTATCCGTATCTCATACCACTTCATTAATGTTTCCTCCTGAGGTTTCTATCACAAAATATTCAATCACTTTTCTAAGATTTCTGAAAAGGACTGAATAGTAAAATTTGTACTATAGGTCTTCACTGCCGACTAGTTACTTCTATCATCCAACTGCCTACTTCTAACTTCCAACATCCTACTTCCAACCTCTATTTGAATGCATCCTTCATCTTATCAAAGAAGCCCTTTCTCTGCTCATGAACCTCATCACCGCTAAGCTCGGCAAACTCTTTGAGTAAAGCTTTCTGCTTTTCATTCAGCTTCTTCGGAACATCAATATTTACCTTTACATATTGATCCCCACGACCATTACCTCTCAGGAACGGTATACCCTTTCCTTTGAGTCTGAAAACAGAACCGGTTTGTGTTCCTTCAGGTACAGTATATTTTACCTTTCCGTCAAGTGTAGGCACCTCAAGTTCAGCACCCAAAGCGGCCTGAGTAAAGGTTATGGGTACCTCGCATACCACATCGTTGCCCTGACGTTTGAATAATGGATGGGGCTTGACTCTTATATTGAGGAACAGATCACCATTCGGCCCTCCTTTTGAGCCCGGGTCTCCTTCTCCACGAAGGGAAATGGTCTGTCCATCATCAATTCCGGCCGGTACATTTATTTTCAGTTTAACATTATTTCTAAGTTTACCCTTCCCATTACATGCAGGACAGGGGTCGGTAATAATTTTCCCTTCTCCCTTACATACATCACAGGTCTTGGTATTAATGAACTGTCCAAAGGGTGTATTCTGCTTGATCTGAACCTGACCAGTACCATTACAGTGCTGACAGGTGCTTGCATTTGTACCCGGTTTTGCTCCTGTACCTGTACATTTTGAGCAGACTTCCATCCTGCTTACATTTATTTCTCTCTCAATGCCGAAGGCGGCTTCCTCAAAAGAAATCTCCATGGAATATTTTATATCGGCACCCTTCTGAGGGCCTCTTTTTGAGCGGGATCTACCTCCACCAAAGCCTGAACCTCCAAAGAAGGTTTCAAAGATATCACCTATGCCGCCAAAGTCAAAATCTGAAAAGCCGCCGGCACCACCACCGAAGCCGTTAGGATCTGTTCCGGCATGGCCGAACTGGTCATACCTGCTTCTCTTCTGTGGATCACTTAATACCTCATATGCTTCATTAGCTTCTTTGAACTTTGCTTCAGCTTCCTTATTTCCAGGATTAACGTCTGGGTGATATTTCTTCGCTAAATTTCTGTATGCTTTTTTTAGTTCGGCATCGGAAGCACCTTTTTGAACCCCTAACACCTCATAATAATCTCTTTTTTCTGACATCTGATTTCAACTCCTGTCTCAAGCTGTTTATGCGTCAGCTTTAGATCAAACATTTACCTCTAAATATTGTATAGTATTCCCAAACCAGTATAATTATCTAAACATTGCTATACCTTCGCAAAAACGGGTTTCACGAAGGTACTGACTTTCGGAATACTAAATAATAATTTCATTTAAAAGGGGCTTTAAATACTTAGCTTTAAAGCCCCCTAAGTAATGATTAAGCCGTTCAGTCATTACTAGCTCATATACTCAGTTAAAGAGTAACACTCCACTGATAATATAATATTTATTTGTCATCGTCAACAACTTTGTAATCAGCATCGACAACATTATCATCATTGCCTGCATCAGCAGCACCTTGTTGTCCGCCGAAACCTGCTGCATTCGGATCAGCACCCGGAGCTCCTCCTGCTTGCTGATATATTTTTGCAGACACATCATAGAATGCCTGCTGAAGCTCTTCTGTAGCCTTCTTAATAGCTTCAGTATCGGTACCCTTTAGTACATCCTTTACTTTATTAACTCCAGCTTCAATCTTTGCTTTGTCATCAGCTGAAACCTTATCACCAAGGTCCTTTATAGACTTTTCAGATTGATATACCAATGAATCTGCATTATTTCTAACATCTATTTCTTCTTTACGCTTCTTATCTTCTGCAGCAAATTTCTCAGCTTCCTTAACAGCCTTGTCAATATCTGAATCAGAGAGATTTGTTGAAGCTGTAATTGTAATCTTCTGTTCATTACCAGTTCCAAGATCCTTAGCGGATACATGCACAATACCGTTTGCATCTATATCAAATGTAACTTCTATCTGTGGAACTCCTCTTGGTGCTGAAGGAATACCAGTGAGCTGGAATCTTCCAAGGGTCTTGTTGTACTGAGCCATTTCTCTTTCGCCCTGGAGGACATGAATCTCAACACTTGTCTGTCCATCAGCGGCTGTAGAGAATATCTGACTCTTTTTAGTTGGAATAGTTGTGTTTCTTTCAATTAACTTTGTAAATACACCGCCCAGTGTTTCAAGTCCCAGTGACAAAGGAGTAACATCAAGGAGAAGAAGACCTGTTACGTCACCGGTAAGTACTCCGGCTTGTATAGCTGCACCCACTGCAACGCACTCGTCAGGGTTTATGCCTTTGAAAGGGTCTTTTCCAAGATACTTTTTAACTGCATCCTGAACTGCAGGTATTCTTGTTGAACCGCCTACCAATAATATTTTATCTATTTTATCAGGAGTAAGTCCTGCATCCTGCATAGCCTGTCTTGTTGGAACCATAGTTTTTTCAACCAGATCAGCCGTTATTTCATCAAATTTTGCTCTTGTTAGTGTAACATCAAGGTGCTTTGGTCCTGATGCATCAGCTGTTATAAATGGCAGGTTGATATTTGAGGTAGTAACACCTGAAAGCTCAATTTTAGCTTTTTCAGCTGCTTCCTTCAATCTCTGCATTGCCATTTTATCGCCTCTTAAGTCGATACCGTTTTCTCTCTTGAATTCGTCAGCAAGGAAATCAATAACTCTCTGGTCGAAATCATCTCCACCAAGTCTGTTATTACCGTTGGTTGCCAGAACTTCAAATACACCGTCACCTATTTCAAGGATGGAAACATCAAAGGTACCTCCGCCAAGATCATATACCATAATTTTCTGGTCGTGCTCCTTGTCAAGCCCGTAAGCAAGAGCAGCTGCAGTAGGTTCATTTATTATTCTAAGTACTTCCAATCCAGCAATCTTACCTGCATCCTTTGTTGCCTGTCTTTGAGCATCACTGAAATAAGCAGGCACTGTAATAACAGCCTGAGTAATGGTCTCACCAAGGTATGCTTCAGCATCTGATTTCAGCTTTTGGAGAATCATTGCTGAAAGTTCCTGAGGTGAATACTTTTTGTCATCTATAGGAACTTTTCTATCAGTTCCCATATCTCTTTTTATAGATATTATCGTTCTTTCAGGATTTGTAATTGACTGCCTTTTAGCAACCTGTCCGATCATACGCTCACCGGTCTTCGAAAAAGCAACAACCGAAGGAGTTGTTCTGTTACCTTCAGGGTTAGCGATAACCACAGGTTCGCCACCTTCCATAACTGCTACGCATGAATTTGTGGTACCTAAATCTATACCAATTACTTTTGCCATATAAAAGCCTCCTTATGTTTTTCAAAATGAGTAATCGTTACTAATTAAGCGTTAAATTTATTAATTAATAAGATTTAATAAATTTTTTATTGTCTTACTTTATTTTAATTACTTTAATACTTTGATTACTTTAATACTTTGATTACTTTGATTCAATAAAGCTGCATTAATTAAGTTTAACTTAATTTGCAACTGTTACCATACTGTGTCTTATCACTTTGCCCTTCATAACATAACCTTTTTGGAACTCTTCAACAACTATGTTATCACCGTATTTATCATCGGTTATATGCATTACTGCATTATGCAACTCAGGATCAAAGGTATTATCGACAGCGGCTATAGCTTCAACGCCTAGATTGTCAAGGCATTCCTTTAGCTGCCTCATTACAAGCTCTACTCCATCCTTAAGAGGATTTCCCTCCATCTCCTCGGCAGCTTTTAACGCTCTTTCAAGATTGTCAACCACCGGAAGGAATGCCTTTACAGTATCAATTGCGGCATCAAGGCTCAAAGCTTCTTTTTCCTTGACTGTTCGCTTTTTATAATTATCAAACTCAGCAGCATTACGCTGAACAGCATTTATATATTCTTCACACTGACGGGTCTTTTCCTCAAGCTTTGCTTTCAGATCCTCAATTTGGCTGTCAGACTGATTTCCGGCTTCGGCATCACCCTTTCTTTCTACCGTTGTTTCGGTATTTGCTGTGATTTCGCTTTCTTCATTTAAATTTACTTCATCTTTGGCTTCTTTAATATTTTTGTCTTTTTTCATTATTAAAAAATAACCTCCTTAAAATTATTGCTATCCATCACCCAGAAGTTTTAATATCTCCTGATTAATTTTATTCCTTATATAATTCAAAGATGAAACCACCTTTGAATATTCCATTCTGGTAGGTCCAATAATACCTATGGTTCCTATTACTTGGTCGTCTATACTGTACGAAGCTGTTACAAGGCTGCAATCTTTTATCCCTTGTATAACATTCTCATTTCCTATCTGAATTATTATTTCATTTTTACCTGAATTAGTATTTAGCATCTCTGACATAAGTTTCTTTTCATCCAGAAGACTTAAGAATTCCTTGGCCTTCTGAATCTCCTTGAATTCCGGAAAATTCAGTATGTTTGTAGTACCCTCAAGATAAATCTCAGGCTGGTCAATCAGTTTAATTAAGTCTTCTATCCCATCCAGAATCGGTCTCATCAGGTCATAAGGCAAAGATGTAAGTTGTTCTGCTCCACCACTCAAAAAATTTTTTTTCAACATTTCAAGCGTATATCCCTTGAGCTTGTCGTTAAGCATGTTGGATACCTGTATTAAAAAATCAGGCGTTACTTTATCCGGAATTCTGATAAGATTATTACGAACAATATTTGCATCTGTAACAACGATTACCAGCGCTTTACCCGGTTCAATGGGAACAACCTGAACTGCTTTTAAAACACTTCTCTTTATCTGTGGTGTAACTGCCATGGAAGTATACTTGGTGAACTGAGACATAACCACAGAAGCATTCCTAATGATTTGGCTCAATTCATTTATTCTGATATCCATGGCTTTTCTGATATTTTCTATATCGTTTTCTGAAAGATCATTTATTTTCATAAGCTGATCTACATATAGTCTATAGCCTTTATCTGACGGTACTCTTCCGGCAGAAGTATGAGGCTGCTCCAAAAATCCCATCTCTTCAAGATCGGCCATTTCATTTCTGATGGTTGCTGAGCTGAGGCCCAGTTCATGCTTTTTTGCAATAGTTCTGGAACCAACCGGCTCAGCTGTATTTATATAGTCATCAATAATTGCTTGAAGTATTCTAAGCTTTCTATCGTCAAGAAGCATGCTTTACCTCCGTTTCCACATCAAAATCAGGAATACTTCCCTGATCAGAAATCTCAACCTTTTTGTTAGCACTCTTAAACGTTGAGTGCTAACATATACAAAATAACATTAGCATTTTTGTTTGTCAAGTATTTTTACATAAAATTCTACCATATATTTTTGAGACAGGTAAATTGTTAAAAGCACAAAAACCCTGCTCCACGTCCCGGGTGGAGCAGGGTTTTTTATAATACATTATGTGCTTATAATTAAGACTTCTATCCTTATTGTATATTACCGTCCTGGAAGCCATTAAACTGTTGTGGAGGCTCAGAAAAATTATGTCTTCCGGTTTTCTCGCGGTATATATCAAAATAGTAAACTATAAGTATGAAATCAGCCAGACCTACAATAACAGGACCAACCATGCTTCCTAAAATAGGAACCCAACTCAGAATACCACCAATTATAGCACTAGCAATACTTCCACAAAGTGTTACTAGAATTGTTATACCTAGTATAGGCCAGAAGCTGCCTTGTACTGCTCTGAAAGAATTCTTCAAACCTTGGATAATATCACTATCCTCAACACATACAGCTGGGAACCATAATTTCATGTAAATCATCAAGGCCACCAAACCGACTATAAATGCAAGTACAAAAAGAATTATGAGTATAACTCCAAGGGCTGTAGATGCTGCTGAAACAAGACCACCTATAAATATGAGGATAAAAAATACTATAGACAAACCTATGCTAATTGCAATATAGAGCAAACCAAAAAGAACAAACCTGCCTATGTACTTTGACATGCACCCGGATATATCACTTAATTTTGCATTTCCAGTTTCATAATGCAGATTTATTAGTCCGTAGGTCGCCGGCTTAATGATTATAGTTAAAACAAGAGAAATCAAGCCCGATATTGCCAGACTGGCGACAAAGGGTCCCAGATTTAAGGATTCAATAAATCTGCTATAATCAAATGTACTGCTACCGTAAGTTAGATCTTCCATCATTTCCCTAAAATCTTTAATAAATATTGTGCTGTTTGCCACAAGTCCTAAACTGCCAACTCCTGTGATTATAGCCGGTATTGCCACTGAAATTAGAAAAGGCAAAGTTAACAGAAAATTCTTAAATGTAAACTTGAAAGCATTTTCCAAATGTCTCATAAACTGACCTCCATTTTATTAATTGATGATAACGTTTATAAGTTATCATTTATATATGCATTGACAAGGCTGTTGAAGCTTGCCATTACATGCTGTATTGTAGGATTAGCTACCGAATCAAGTTTTAAATCGTCGATCTGCGAGACAGGAAGAACTTTTATGGAGGTTCCAGTTATAAACGCCCCGTCAAAACTCCTCAAGGTATCTAATCCAATTAATGTTTCAATGACTTCATAACCCAACTTTCTGCATACACTAACAACATATTGACGAGTCACCCCAATAAGGACAAAATCCTCGGGAGAGGTATAAATTTTATTACCTTTAACAAAAAATACGTTTGATTTTCCGCCCTCGGTTATTTTACCCTGTTCATTTACAAGCAGTGCTTCATATACTTTTTTTTCACTGATTGTTCGCTGCAATTCTTCCTTATAGCCGGCATGTATCATTTTAACATTAGGGTTTATCCTCTTAAGGCTTAAGGTACAGCAGGCCACCCCATTATCATATTCCTCCTTTGAAGGATAATAGAACTTGTTTATTAAGAATAAAATATTCTGCTCTTCTTCGTATTGAAGGACCACAATTTTAACATTACACTCTGTTAATTGATTTTGCTCACAGAGGTTTTTAATTTGATCCTTAATATCTTTCTTCGATAGTAGTAATTCATACTTTAGTTTTTCCATGGAGTTTTTAAGACGGATAAAGTGGTCCTCAAAAAATAATGGAACTCCTTTTATAATTCTTATAACCTCATAAAAGGCTGTATATTTGTCATCAGTATACAAACTCAGCTTATCTGCAGTAACACCTTTACCATTAATAATACATATTTCGCCGATATTTTCTTCGAAATTCATTTAAATTGCCCCTTTTTGTAGATTTTAGTATAATTATAATTTCTGGCAATGACATATACATTTTAAATACATATACTTTTTTTGTCAATTAATAAAAATAATACTAAGATACTTTATTTATCCAGTTCATTAGTAATAGAGGTATTTCCTTAATATATCAATCAATTTCATCCAGAGAAAGGTAAAAGCTTGGAAGGAACTTATTCATAAAATACTTTACCTCTTCCATTTCATTCTCTGTAATAGTACTTAAGATTGACTCACTGGCTTTCTTAAACTCATTATTTCCCGCTTTTACTTCCTCAATACATTTTATATAAGCAGCTATTCTGTCTGCTGCTTTCACCAGCTTCCAGCACTCTATATCGTCAGGATTTTTAAAAAATAGAGAGTAATATTCATCAGCCATTTCCTCAGGAAGCATGGAAATTATTTTTTCTTTGGAGATATCCTCAATATCCTTATATATTTTACTAATCTGAGGATTGTAATATTTTATCGGTGTTGGCATATCTCCGGTTATTATTTCATTACAGTCATGGAACATGGCCAGGATAGCAACTCTTTCAGGATTGATTTCACCATTAAAATATGTATTTCTGATAACAGCCAGACCGTGAGCAATGATTGCAACCTGAAGACTGTGTTCTTGAATATTCTCAGTGTATGTATTCCTCATTAATCCCCATCTGTTGATATACTTCATTCTTGATAGAAATGCGAAAAAGTGAAAGTTTTCCTTATCCATAATATTATCCCTTCTATTAATGAGATTCTTGACCTAGGAAAAATTCAAGGTGCCGCTTTTCCCCAGGTCAAGGAGCTGTAGACCATTTACATCCAGTAAATCTCTTCAAAACAGCTTTGTGCAAAGGAGTCGGTCATACCAGCTATAAAATCGATAACCTTCTGTGCGTCGCTATCATTTTCATCGTAGCACTTATCCAAAATGAAATTATAAAACATACGGTATACTTTAGCATCGTTAAATTGCAGCTTTTCAATATCTGACAGGCTTTGCAACAGGCTGTCAAACAAACCCTCCAGAGTATTTTCCGCAATTTTTTCATATCGGGTTATTTTGTCAGCCTTATAAATCAGTCTTACATTTTCATTTATAAGCTTTTCCAGCGCTTCTCCCTTGGCAGGGCTTAACTGTATGCAATCTGTACCATAGCTGTTTTCCACCAGGTCACGCACAAGAGTATTTATGATTTCTCCATTACTGTGACCAAGTTCATTCCTTATGTCTCCGGGAATATCCTTCATATCCATGAGTTTAACTCTAACTGCATCCTCAATGTCTCTACCCACATAGGCTATTTTGTCTACAAGCCTGACAACACACGCTTCGAGGGTGAAGGGTAGTTCCCCACGCTTTTTGATATTGTTCAAGGATGACGGTGTTTTGTTCAAATCCCTTCTTAGAATATACTCATTATATTTTTCACCACAGTGAGAAACTATACCGTCTTTTACTTCAAATGTCAGGTTCAGACCAAAATTATCATTAATTTTTTCTTTTGATATTCTTGTGGCAAGTTTTTCTACAACCCTTAAACTATGCAGTTCATGCTGAAACCCAGCTGTACTGTTTACTTTCTTCATGCATTTATCCAGAACTCGTTCTCCACTGTGTCCGAAGGGTGCATGCCCAAGGTCATGACCTAATGCTATGGCATAGGTAAGATCCTGATTCAGATTTAAAGTCCTTGCAATTGTAACTGCAATTGACCCCACATTTAACACATGCTCCATCCTTGTACAAATATGATCATTCTTTGCATTAAAAAAGACCTGAGTTTTATGCCTCAGTCTCCTGAACTCCATGGAATATAAAATTCTATTTCCATCCCTTTCATAATCTGTTCTGATAGGACATTTTTCCTCAGGAACTATTCTTCCGAACGAGTTTATACTTTTTGCAGCAAAAGGACTAAGTGAAGCCTCCTGCTGTTCTCTCAACTTTCTCCACTCCATCCATACACCTCCTGGCCCAAAGACGGTAAGTAAGCTTATAATATAACATAAATATACCATAGCAGCTTAAGACCCGCAACTAAATAAGGCAGAAACCCTTCTGCAAAAACCATAGGTAAAAAAGTCCTTGTACACCGCTCTGATCTCAATAAAAAAACCGGCCGGTAACAACGAAGCCACTTTTTATGTGTTCTCGTTAGAGCCAGTCGGTTTTTCTCAAAACTGTATAAAATCTATTATATTAATACTGCGATTTTCTTGTTCTTCCGCTGAAAAACAGTGCTATTCCTCCACAAATCAATGCAACTGGGATAAATATCTCCGGTCTGATAATTGATGATATACTGCTAAGGAAGGTACATGCCATAAAGAAGAGTCCGATTCCACCAACTATTGCCCCTGAAATAAGCAATCCCTTTTCTCTTTTAGAAAATATATGCATCTGAAGCAGCCCAATTGATACTGATATGATATAAACAGGCCAGGTATACTCGGCAAAATTCCAGTCTGTAGCAACTTCAAACATAAACAACAGGGCTATTGTAGTGATTATACCTCCGGGAATCAGTAACCCCGGATTTCTGCCTGTGAGGAAAAATGCAATTTCAAAAGACAAACCAAGCAGTAAAACTATAAATACCCAGAAGTCTGAAGTGTTGAACTCAAGTAATTTAATTCCAAATAAGCCTCTTAACAATAATACAACCACTCCGATTGCTATCAAAAGCAAGCCGATAAAACTATTATTCCTTTTCATTTACTAATCCTCCATACGCCGTCGGCTTTTTAATTTCGTATACCTATTATACAGAGCTCATATTTATTTTGTCTGATAAACAATCCAGGAATTAACTCTCAAATTTTTGTAGATAATAAAATTGACAAAATTATGAAATAGGTATAAGGAGTGTTTAGTGAAAAGGCTTAGCTTAAAGGTAAAGATATTACTCAGTATCGCAACATTATGTATAAACTTATATTGCTTTTTTATATTTGCCAATAACTACAAGGCCATTTATTATCCATCAGCCTTAAGAATTGACCTTCAAATACTATTGGCTAAGAATGAACTTACAGATCATGACTATTCACAACTTTTACACCAAACAGGATTGGGAAGGCCTTCAGTTGATTCTCTAATGAGTAAAACCGATGGTAAGGAGAAAATTCTTGAGTTTCAGGAATACTTTTATAGAAAATACAAAGTATTTATCGAGAAGCTAAATCCTTTTACCAGTCAGGAAACTCTTTCCTTTACAGGTAAACCTCCAATTAATAACTCCGGCTTGGCACCATTGAAAAATGGAGATATACTGCTGACCAAATCCACCCAAACACTATTTTGGCGGCATGGCCATTGTGGAATAGTTATCGATGCAGAAAAGGGTATTAGTCTTGAATCCCTGGAGCCCGGCACAGTCAGTATGAAACAGAACGTTTGCAAGTGGCAGTATTATCCTACTCTCAAAATACTAAGATTAAAAAATGTAGATGACAAAATTCTTGATCAGGTTGCTAAATATTCCGTGACAAACCTGTTAGGTAAGAGATACGAAATTCTTGCATCAAAATATATTAAAAGGAGGATACCGGAAAAAGTTAACTGTTCACAGATTATTTGGCAGGCTTTTAATTACTTCGGCTATGATCTTGACAGTAACAAAGGAATTATTGTGACTCCTGAAGATATAGCAAAAAGCCCTTTACTTGAAATCGTTCAAGTAAGAGGCTTTGATCCGGATAAAGTATGGTGATGTAATCAAGCTATAAAAGTACAGACGGCAAGTATGATTATAGACACCATCATTGCCAGATAGTCAATTCCTTTGAAATGATATTTCTTGTAACCACTGTTTTTTTGCCTGACATTAAAACCCCTAAGTTCTGCTGATATTGCACTACCCTCAATTCTTTTAACTGAGGATATCAAAAGAGGAACGCAAAGGGGTAACACCAGCTTCATTTTTTTTATGGGATTACTAGTATCAAATTGAACACCTCTGGCAGTTTGGGCTTCAATTATTCCGTTCATTTCGTTTTCAAATATTGGGATAAATCTCAGAGCCGTAATAAACGCGAAGGTATATTTATAAGGAATATGAAGTTTTTGTACAAAAACGTTGGTCAAATCACTCATTTTTGTAACAGTAAGCATAATAACCAACGGCATTGTGGCACCTACCAGCCTTAAAACAAGTAGAACTGAAAATTCCAAGCCAGTATCGGTAACTATGAGATTGAGCGGAAGCTCCAATAATACATTTCCTGTACGAATAAAGAATATTTGGAGTAAAAAAAGAACTATACCTATCATCAGCAGGGTTTTTAACAGAGAAAGAGCTTTCTTACCAATACCTGCAGCTCCTGAAATTACAAGGTTTACAGCAATAATGCCCAAAGCTAAAAATATATGACTGCTGACAAAACTACTCAAACATAGTAAAAATGCCAGCAGCATTTTAGTCAACGGATTTAATCTATGTATAATTGTTGTTCCCTGCGAGTACTCCAGCATTCCTTTCATAATAACCTCCATTTTAGAGCATAGAGCGTACATAAATAGTAGAGATAAGACACGAAGGCTTTTCGCGCTAGCCTACCAAACCACATTTATCGCAATCTATTCTGTCGGTACCACATTTATCGCTTTCTATTCTAACGGTACTACATTTATGGCTTTCTATTCTATCGGCCATCTCCTCTACCGTCAGTATCCCATCAAAGGCTTTGCCAAGCCTTATTCCCAACTGAGCTATCTGTGGAGGGGCCAAAGAGGTTCTGCGCAGTACTGAGTCATTGGTCATAACACATTTACATTCTCCGTCAGCCAGTACTCCCCTGTCTCCTATTACAATGACCCGGTTAGCAAAGTCAGATACCAGCTCCATATCGTGACAAACCATTATTACAGTTGTACCTTTCGAATTCAGCTCCTTAACTACTTCCATTATTTGCATGCATTCCTTGTAGTCCAATCCTGTTGTTGGTTCATCCAGCACCATTATTCTTGGTTTCAGAGCTAAAACTGAGGCAAGTGCAACTTTTTGTCTTTCACCCCTACTCAGCGAAAATGGATCTTTATCGGCTATAAAACCAAAGTTGTCTATAGTAGTCTGACATCTTTCTTCAATTTCAACCTTGTCCTTTAGGATACACTTTAAGCCGAATTCAATTTCAGCCTTAACAGTATTACGACAGATCTGCCTGTCGGGATTCTGGAAGAGAAATCCTACATGAGCAGCCAGTTCACTAGTTTTAGCAACATTTGTGTCTAGTCCGTCTACAAATACTGTTCCCGAGGTAGGTTTTAAAAGGCCGTTGAAAAGCTTCATCAAAGTAGTTTTGCCTGCTCCATTTCGGCCAACTATTGCGATAAACTCGCCATCATTTATAGTTAAATTAATATTTTCCAGAATATTCTCTTTATAGTAAGCAAAACATACATTTCTGAATTCAATCAAGTTAAAACCTCCTGAACAATACCGGACCATTAAAAATAAAAATTTTAATCGATAGATTATTACTTAATTATACTATTAACCATTACTTCAGCATCACTAATATTTACAGGTACCTGCCCCTGATATAGTTTTCTTTCCGTCAAGCTGTTAGCCAGAGAAGCAACTCTGGGACAGTTTACTCCAATATCCAGGAGTTTTGACGTATCCTTCAGCACTTCTCGTGGTGAACCGTCAAGATAAATGCTGCCCTCATTAAATATAAGCATCCGCTTGGAAAACTCGCTTAATAGCATAATCTTCTGTTCTACGACTATTACTGTAATACCCATCTTTTCATTTAGCATCCTGAGCATACTGAATATCTGCTCGCTGCTTTGAGGGTCAAGTTCAGCAGTTGGCTCATCGAGAACCAGTATATCCGGCATCAGACAAACGACTGCGCAAATGGCTACCTTTTGTTTTTGCCCTCCACTTAGAGTACTGATGTTTCTATGCCTCAAATCCTCTATTCCAACCAATTTTAAGATATCGGTAATTCTTGTTTCTATTTCGTCGTGAGGAACCCCAAAATTTTCAAGACCAAAAAGAAGTTCATCCTCAACTACCGAGGAAACCATTTGTCCGTCAATATCCTGGAATACGCTTCCAACACTTAAGGACAACTCTGAAGGAGATGATTCAACAGTATCTTTTCCATTTACAATAACTTCTCCGTAGAAATCTCCTTCAAAGTGATGAGGAATAACTCCATTAATAGCGTAGGTAAAAGTAGATTTGCCTGCTCCACTATTACCTATTACTCCAATAAAATCTCCCTTGTCTATATTCACATTAATTCCATTTAATACGTTCTTTTCTCCGTTTTTATATTTAAACGAAAAATTTTTAAACTCTATCATTCTTATCTCCGTTTCCATTGGTCCACAGGGTAAGATATGAACGAGTCACACTTTCTAATCATTCTTACCACGTCCTAATGCAAGTTTTAATGGTATATACAATACCTGTACTATTACTGAATTTACCAAAGCAGTTCCAAGAACAATTACGAGAAATACTCCTAGAGGAAGTGTTTTTACATCAGCACCAGTATAAAAAGCTGCATATAGAACTCCAATGAAGGTCATTCCGCTGGCTAAAGTACTTATAAATGTCCCAACTATAGGTCTGAGTGAGAGCTTCCCGATTTGAAGCGGTAAATAAACCAATATGGCCATTACTATCGCACCAACAGGTTCACTTAACAGGTTGATATACGGAGTTCCGGGAAAAACCTGACAGATAGCACCTGCAATAATACCGATAACAATAGCTTCAAGAAATCTAGGCTTAATCAGCAAAATAGCCAGACAATACATTGCAATGATAAAATTTGGCTTCATACCTGCTGTAAACAATGAGCCGACGAAAAACTTAAGAACTGCGCCAACTGCCAGTAAAACACCCACTAGAATAATGTCTGAGATTGAAAGTCCAGCCTTCTTTTCTTTAACCACAACTCTTTTCTGCACTGTTGTTTCCATATAAAAAACCTCCACAAAATATAATATTAGTAGAGGTTTGAAGTTCATTTTCATATTAACCCGATTTGGGCAGAAAATACATAACTACCCAAATTTAAAGCAACAAATATAAATCTGCCACTACGTGAGAATCTAATTCTCACGATTTACTCATCTAATCTAATCTCATCTAATCTCTTCTCGTCTCTACTTGCTATGAATATAGCATCAAATGGCATGTTTTGTCAATAATTATTTGATTGGATGCCATTGATTGCATTGATATGTTGATGTGTCAAGCTGTGTTCGATTACCCTTGATTATTGTATGAACAGTTTTGAATAATAATTTTTATCCAGTATTTTTGTTGAATATGCGAATTTGTTACTGACCTCTTTGGATATTTCGGACTTATAATCCATTAAAAATGAAGTGTCGGCTTGCTCATCAGCTGGTATAAGTTTTCTTTTTTTAGAATTGTAGCGGGCTTTATCTGTAAGCCAGCTCCAATTTGAGAAAACCACCAGAGGCATTGCATCTGAAAATATATCCCTGCCCATAAGCAGTCTTGAATCATATTCGACTCCCAATAAATTTGAAAGGGTTGGTAGTATATCCATACTGGAACAGGGCTTATTTACCTTTACGGGTGTCATACCCTTTGACCACAGTAAAAATACTCCCTTATACAATTCAAAATTTTCTTCAATTTTATGACCGGCCAGCTCTTCTATTTCTTTAAATGTCAGACCATAAGGGTAATGATCAGGGCTGATTGCTATCAAAGTGTCTTCTGCTTTTCCAGCTTTTTCAAGTCTGGAGATTAATTCACCTATTGCCCTGTCAAATTCTATCTGACAGGCTAAATATGCTTTAACTGGCTCAGAATATGGAAGGTCTTTAACAAAAGCCTTATTTTTAGCAGCCATTGCATTGCCTCCAAAGGTATATTGTAGATGGCCGCTAACAGTCATGTAATAGGAATGAAAGGGTGTAGCACCAAGATATTCGTCGGTTGTCTTTTCTATCATCTCCACATCGGATTCAGGCCAGGTCTTCTTCATATTAAGGCCATTACCTACAGCCTTGAAATCATAACCCATATTCGGATGGGATACATCTCTGTGATAATAAGTATAGGAGTGGTTATGATAGGCTTTGGTGCCATACCCCAGCTTCTTTAACTGGTTCCCCAAGCAAAATGGCATATGATTTTTACCTGAAACATAAAAGCTCCAGACACCGGATTTTGGTATAAGCGAGTTACAGGCAACATATTCTCCGTCAGAGGTGCTAACTCCCCATATTGGTGTATAAAAATCAGTAAATTGAAAGCCTTCTTGTGACATTTTATATAGAGTTGGTGTAAGGTCCTTGTTAACTGCATAGGGTGAAAAACCTTCAGCAGTTATAAGAACAAGGTTCTTTCCCTTGAACATCCCTGTATACTCGTTCTTATTTGTGGGTTTAACATTTTGAAAATACTTATGCATTGCTTTAATCTGCGGGTCAGATTCCTCAGCAATAAGTTTGACAAAATCAATATTCAGAATATTAGCTTTATAGACTGTTTTTTCTTCTGTAGGATTAGTATCCGGCTTAATAATGATGCTATCGGCTTTATCTGATTGCTGAGGATTTGTTTCATCCTTAGCATTACTTATATTCTCTTTAGGATATTTTCCTGAATACTGCTTTGTATCCTCTCCTGCATATGCCTGTACATACTCTTCTTTATTATATGTATTATTATCATCAGTACTTTGTTCGTCTGAGGCATCAAAGCCGAATAGTAAATGCTTAACATCAAGTCTTGTTGTAGTAAGCAGACCTAACCTGTCTACAGACAAATCAGGTATTATCGCTTCCGAATAAAGAAAGCGGGCGCTGAGTTCCCCACTGTCATCACAAAATACCGCAAAAGTGGAAAGTATTTGAATTGACAATATTATACCTGCAATTATAGCTTTAAAGCTCCATACCGTTTTATCTGATGGTATCAACTTATTCCCGAGGGTAATCAAAAAAAACAATGGAAGCAGTAAAAAAACAATCGGTATTACATTCTTTCCAATCGCCATAAAAATTTCTCGCCAGAACTGCAGTACCTGACCAGCTCCATTTAGTGAGAATAATGCGAAAAATGTGGTAAATACATGGTAATAAATAATCTGTATCAGATAAATAAGTGTTACCCCTGTTGTTAATACTATTGATATAATTCTGTTTATTTTACGTTTTGAAAAGGTAGATAATATGTAGAGTAAGAGTCCGGCAGGAATTGAAAAAAGTAAAATGTAAATGAACCCGCCATTAAAAACAGTTTTAAATACTGCTATTTTAAATACTACTTCCAGATAGATTATTGCTAACGGGTAAAACAAAAAGAACCTATATAAGAACAAAACCAGTCCTGTGGTTTTTATAAGTGTAGTCAACTTTTTCATCAGTCCCTGAAGATCAGCTTTTACACCCGGTAACCTGGTTGAAATGAAATTCTTTATATAAAAAAGAAACTTGTCTCTTTTACTAATTAAAGCAGTTGTAATTTGGTTTTCTTTCACAAAGTATACTTCCTATCTAAAAAAATATATTAAGTATATTATTATTTAATATAAATAAATACAGCAATATAATATCAATATTCAATTACATATAAAGAAATATATTCAATTATTATTAATTATACATCCAAATATTTAAGTAATAGAAAATAAATTATGTAATATTAATTTTCCGGGAACATACTGCTAAATATGTTCCCAGAAAACTATCTGCCCCTATGTTTTTCCTTTTTCTTCAGCTGCCTCATTTCAAATTTCAACTGCTTTTCTTCTTCTGCTCGCAGTTTTTTATCTGCTTTACGCTGAACAACCTTCTGTTCATGTTGAATTTTCAAGGCTTGTTGAGCTTTGGTACCTACGCCTGTTTGGCAAAGCTGTCTATTAATTGCTCTTTGCATCCTCTTAGGATTTATTTTGTGCTCTTCCCTGGTCTCAGACTCAATTGGAGGACTAAATCTCAACCCTCCCCAATTCTCAAGAAGAAAATAAAAAACCTCATAATCTTTGGGTTCTTCTCCAAAAACAGTTTTGCTAACCTCAAGCAGATTTCCATACCTTCGTTCATAAATGCCAACCCAAAAAGGGTCATCAAAATAAACAGTAATAGTACCTTTTACTTCCATAAAAACCTCCTATTGTTTGTTTAACAAAGAACGGACAACCTTAGGAGGCAGGTTACTGACAGCATTCTCCACATGCTGAAAAATGTAATAATGCTGCGTCTGGACTACCAACCAGAACTGTGTTTTTATCTCTGCATGTATAATTTTATGATAAAAAAAGTACAATTACAATATTTAAGTCAGTGTATAAAATACTATACCCTCTATTGATTTATTTTTTCTTGCCTTCCAAGAAATATGTAGCCTCCATATCGGCTGTATTTAGTGCAAATGCCAGAGGAAATTGTTCAAAAGCGTCTCCAACATTTCGTTTGTCCTCGACACCTGAAAAGCCCATATGATATCTGATCGCAAAAGCTTCTTCCCTTGTAAGCTTCATAAAGCCTGTAATTATATAAACTGACTTTTCTCCATGACCATAAGGCAATTTATCATCGTATTCATAGGTAGGAACGCTCTGCCAAACACCGTTCTCGTCCTTAACGTTTCTTGTTCCAACCCTGTAACAGTTTATCTTGCACAGATCATGAAGTAAACCTACGATTGCAATACTCTCAGCGTCATACTCAAGGCGATAAACCTGTTTCACTCTGTCTCTGGAAAGGTAATCTTTAAGACACTCGTAGACATTTATGCTATGCTCGGCAAGTCCACCCTCATAAGCACCATGAAATTTTGTACTGGCCGGAGCAGAGAAGAAATCACTGGACTTTGACAATAAATATTCCTGAAGCTTGTCTGAACCTTCTCGCTGAATGTATGTATTATATATTTCAAGATATTGTTCCTTAACCCCCATATAATCCTCCATCTGCGTTATAACACTTGATATGGTTTAATCTTTTTTATATTATATCTCACATATTCGGGCATATCAATTGAGTGGGATATTGGAAAGAATAAATCGAAGGACAAAGAGCAAAAATAAATAACGCCCTCATGCCGAGGACGTTTTGTTGTATTTATACATTAGTTATGCTGCAGTACAATGATACTTGTGTATCTTTACTGCTTTTGAATTTGTTACTTAGGTTGTTCTTTAAGGGGAAGCTCACTAATATGGTAAGTTATGCATTTAGATGCCCTTGTTATTTTAGTACTTTTACTTGCAGGTTTCTCCGCTGGAGTCTCCTTAACTGTTCTGGTACGTCCTGTTTTGCTGACTTTTGTCGTAGAAGCTGCTTTCACCAGTTTATTGCTACATTTCTTATTAGTACAACTTCCGTTAATCATAACTGACCCACACTTACAAAATTCTGCCATTCTGTTCATCCCTTCGATAGTTTTAAAATAATAGTATACCATAAAAGGTTGACAATTATACAGAATTATTTTTAGTAATAACTAAATTCTTAAAATATTCATAAGCTTTCTGAGAATCAGGATGATAAAACGGGATAATCTCTTTACAGGAATTTAAATTATCGAGATAGTTTAACAATGTTGCTTCTTATGAAAGTCAAAATAATTTCTCATAAGATTATTCCTAAAATCGTGCCTTTTCATAGTTAAATGGGATACTTGACCCGGCTACTACATCCTCTATCTTTTCAATTATAAGCCAGTCATCCATATTACTTTGATGTATAAAATCTATAGGTGGTATAGCTTTAACTCTGTCAAATTCAACCAGACAGAGACATTTTTTGTGCCATCTTTCCTTTTGCTTATCTGATAAATTTAGTTTACTCTGATTCAGTTCAATAATACGTTCAATTTCTTCATCCGTTAACTTGATATAGTTTTGCACGTTTACAACAGTTGCTGTAGCTGAAATCTGCTTGGAACCCTTTTTCATAAAGTATATCGTCTCACCTTCGAATACCCGGCTGTGTGGAATTTTTCTCCCCGAAGCCCCTCTGATGATCATCGTTTTAGTTCCATCAATTATTTTTTCCAAGACCTTTTCCTTGTCATCACAATATACAACGTGTACCATTTTATTCTCCATTCTAAAAATGCTATGCTTTCCTGACGATAGGAAGCCATGCCTCACATCTGTAATCGGCCTGACGCTGATCTCCTTCAGCATAAACTTCTATATCAGGCGCATTTGCATATTCATAACCCGATGTTGGAAGCCACTCGGTAACAATACGTTTTTGAAGTTCCTGAAGCGCTTGGGGCAATGGTCCGATGCATTCGAATATTGCCCAGGTACATTCAGGAACAATGTATTCGTTCATTCCTTCTGGAGCCTCCTTATCAGTGGCAACGGCAATATAGTAATCAAAATCCGTTCCGTTCATGCAGGCACTGACCCCTAAAAGCCCCTGGGGTTTTCTGTTCAATAGTGAGACTATGTCAGGTATTTGATCGCCTTCGGTTGTTTTTTGCCAAAACATTGGAACTTCTGCAAAATTCTCTTCAATATCAATTTTTAGGAGTTTCTTTACTCCAACTATCCTAAATGACTCTTTCTTAACTATTCTGTAGTTCATTTCAGCTTCTCCTTTTACGGTGAGTTTGAAGCTGACCGGTGGAAATGCTTTAAGCTGAACACCTGCAGTTCTTGCCTCCGAAGGCGCTATACCATGTACGCTCCTGAAGGCACGTGTAAAAGCAGTTGGTGAATCGTAGCCATATTTCATAGCAATATCGATTATTTTACGGTCATTATTCTGTAAATCCAAAGCCGCACGGCTCATTTTTCTGCGCCTCATATACTCCGCTAAAGGGATATCGGCTATATACGAAAACATTCTTTGGAAGTGAAAAGCTGAACAACATGCGATTTCAGCTGCCTTTTCAAGCTCAAATTCATCCTCCAAATGATCTTCAATATAATTAATAGCGTTGTTTAAATGCTCAATCCATTCCACTCAATCTACTCCTTACCAAAAAGTATAGCTTATTGATTGGTTATAATCCTCTCTTTTCTTGCACGAAATTGAGAGGTACAGCTCTGGCATATATCAAAACAAAAGCCGCAAATCAAAGATCTACGGCTTTTGTTGGAGCTGGTGAGAGGAATCGAACCTCCAACCTGCGGTTTACGATACCGCTGCTCTGCCTTTGAGCCACGCCAGCATATTTGTGAGAGCAGGACTTCCAACCTTCTCACTATATTATATCAAAAACGGTTCAGTTAATGGCACAATTTTTTATTTGTCCCCGCAATGCCTATTTTAGCACTACTCTTTTTTAAATTCAATCGATATTATAGAGATTAATATTGATAGTAACAATAATATAAATAAAGCTTACAATCAACCATACTTCTCTTTATAAAATTTTGTAATATAACGTCATAACTAACTACAATGAAATCAGTTCATATTTTAGGTATTTATAGATGACATATGCTATAATTAACAAACAAAAGGTGAAGTAATTGCAAATAAGTATTCATTTGAATACTTCACAAAAACTCAAAAAAGGGGATGTAACATAAGCCCCTAAAATCACAAGTTGCCCCATGTAAAATTTAACGATTTTATGTGGGGTTTTCTGTATCTTTTGCTCGTAAATTTTGGTATAATATAAGTGTTGAAATGCTG
>JAEYWA010000009.1 GCA_023431385.1 Bacillota bacterium
GAAATGAGCTTTTCAAATATTGTAAACATGCTTGATCTTGCGGGAATTCCAATTCTGGCAGAGGAGAGAAATTTTGAGGCACCCTTTGTATGTGCTGGAGGACCTTGTGCGTATAATCCAGAGCCACTGGCTAATATTGTAGACTTCTTCATGATGGGAGAAGGTGAAGAGATAATTAATGAGGTTATGGATGCATACAGCAGATGGAAAGGGACTGGCAGACCAAGACAGGCCTTTCTAGAAGACATTGTTAGAATAGAAGGTATTTATGTACCGTCATTTTATGAGTTTACCTATAATGAGGATGGCACTATCAAAGAATTTATTCCTTTGAAGCCCCATTATCCTTTAAAAATAAAAAAGCGAATTATTAAGGATATGGACAAGGCATACTTCCCGGAGAAAATAATTGTTCCTTATACGGATATAGTTCATGACAGAATAATGCTGGAAATATTCAGAGGGTGTACAAGAGGCTGCCGTTTTTGTCAGGCAGGCTTTATTTACAGACCGGTGAGGGAGAAAAGCCCTGAAAGATTGCTGGAACTTGCACAGAAACTTGAGGAAAGCACCGGCTATGAGGAAATATCACTCACTTCCCTTAGCACAAGTGATTATACAGGACTGGAACCGTTGACAACAGGACTTCTTGAAGATATGGAGGAAAGAAAGGTAAATTTATCCCTTCCTTCCTTGAGAATAGATTCCTTTTCACTGGATCTGATGGAAAAGGCACAAAAGGTCCGAAAGAGCGGACTTACTTTTGCTCCTGAGGCAGGCACGCAGAGATTGAGGGACGTGATTAACAAAGGGGTTACAGAAGAGGACTTGCTGAAAGCTGTTACGCTGGCCTTTAACGGCGGTTGGAGTGGTGTAAAACTGTACTTCATGCTCGGTCTGCCTACAGAAACACTTGAGGATGTAGAAGGTATAGCTGACCTGGCTTACAAGGTAGTTGACGTATATAGAAATGTTCCCAGAGAAAAGAGAGGAAAGAACCTAAATATTACCGTCAGCACAGCTACCTTTGTTCCAAAGGCCTTCACACCCTTCCAGTGGGAGCCCCAGGACAGCATAGAGAACGTACATCAGAAACAGATGCACTTAAAGGACAAAATCCGTTCAAAGCAGATAACATATAATTATCATGAGAATAAACTGAGTTTTATGGAAGCTGTTTTTGCCCGTGGTGACAGAAGAGTATGCAAGGTTCTTATAAAAGCCTGGCAGATGGGTTGTAAATTTGATGGCTGGGGAGAGCATTTCAAGTACGAGGTTTGGATGAAGGCCTTTGAGGAATGCGGTGTTGACCCGTATTTTTACGTTACCCGCAAGAGGGCTTACGAGGAGATTTTACCTTGGGATCATGTTGATGTGGGAGTAACCAAGAAATATCTTATAAGTGAAAGTAAAAAAGCACAGGAAGGAAAGGTGACACCAAACTGCCGGGTTGACTGCGGCGGCTGTGGTGCCGCCAGCTTTAAAAGCGGAATTTGTTAAGAATTATATAAATGCAATTATTTGTGACCTGCATGTCGGAGCATGCGGTTTGGGAGGTTTAAATTGGTTAATATACGTGTAAAATTTAAACGTGGTGAAGAGGTTAAATTCATATCGCATTTGGATTTGATGAAGGTTTTTGAACGTGCAATAAGAAGAGCCAGACTACCAATTGCTTACTCTCAGGGCTTCAACCCCCATCCGGGAATGGTATTTGGACTGCCCCTGAGTGTGGGAGTGACCAGCGATGCTGAATATGGTGATTTTGAAATTACTGATGACAGTCTTCCCATAAATGATTTTATTGAAAGACTAAATGCCCAGCTTCCTGCAGGCCTGGAAGTAATGGCTGCAAAGCCGAGAGAATCAAAGCAAAATATAATGGCTACCATTGCAGCCTCAGAATATGTTGTGGTTGTGGGAACAGAGTTTGAATGCGATGAGAAAAGCCTTGAGAATAGTATAAAAAGATATCTTTCTCAAAAAGAAATAGTAGTAAAAAAGAAGACCAAGAGCGGAATAAAAGATACTGATATCAGGAGTATGATCTATGATTTAGACTTTGAACTTCAGCCCTTGGGAGATTTCAATATAATTAAGTTATCAATGTTGGTAAGTGCAGGAAGCAAAGCAAACCTCAAACCGGAGCTGCTTGTGGATTCCTTTTTTGAAATGCTTGGAGAAAGCTTTGAAATAGACCGGATTCATAGATCCAAATTGTTTGTTAAAGCTGGTGAGGAATTACTGGACCCTATGGATGGATCGGTTTTATAACGAGGTAAAAGATGTCCCCCACTTCTATAAGTGGCGGGTACCGATTAGGTTTTCAGGCGGCGAGCATATCCCGCCTCGTTGAAACGCAGCAATGGTAAGAAAATTTTTCTACAATCGAAAAATTTACTTTGAACCGATGCGTTATAATGTATCTGCCACGGTTCGGATACATTTGAACTAAAAGCGCAGGATTACCTTGAACTGTGCCGGAAATGGAGATTGTGAATGATTAACGAGATAATTGTGGACGTCAATGTTGGCGAAATCAGAGTCGGAATTCTGGAAGACAAAGAGCTAGCCGAAATTCACATTGAAAGAACGAATCATCAGGGACTCGTAGGTAATATATACAGGGGCAAAGTGAGCAGTGTACTGCCCGGTATGCAGGCAGCCTTTATTGATATAGGCTATGAAAAAAATGCATTTCTTTATGTGGGTGATGCCATACCTCAGAAGGAGTACTCTGATGATGAAATAGAAGTATATCGTGACTATACAGGTTATAATATAGCTGACCTACTTAAAGTCGGTCAGGAGATTACTGTTCAGGTTATTAAGGAGCCTATTGGTACAAAGGGGCCTAGAGTTTCAACCCATATTACTCTTCCGGGCCGAAATTTGGTTTTGCTTCCTAATGCCGATTATGTGGGCATTTCGAGAAGAATTGAAAATGACAATGAAAGGCAGAAACTAAAAAAGATAGCAGAAAATCTGAAGCCTGAAAATATGGGACTTATAGTTCGTACTGTATCCGAGGGCAAGGAAGAGGCTGATTTTGTTGAAGATGTCTCCTTTCTGACAAGACTCTGGTCCAAAATAAAGCAGTCGGAATGTAGCGGACCTGTTCCAAGATGTATTCACAGGGATATTAACCTGATATACAGGTCGGTCAGGGATTTGTTTACCTGGAATATTGATAAGTTTATAATAAATGATGAAAAGGAATATTACAAAGTTCTTGAACTGGTTGAGATGATATCTCCGATACTAAAAAACCGTGTGGAACTATTTCAGAAGGACTACGCAATTTTTGACTACTATCAGATCGAAACCAAAATTGAAAGAGCACTTGCTCGAAAAGTGTGGCTTAAATGCGGAGGCTATATAATAATTGATAAAACTGAAGCCCTTACAGTAATAGATGTCAATACAGGTAAGTTTGTTGGAAATAACAATCTGGAAGATACTGTTCTGATAACAAATATAGAGGCGTCAAAGGAAATAGCGAAGCAGTTGAGGTTAAGGGATATCGGAGGTATAGTAATAATTGACTTTATCGATATGAACGATCCTGAGCATCAGCAGATGGTTCTGGATTCACTGAGACAGAGTCTTAAAAATGACAGGACAAAAACAATTGTACTTGGAATGACCGCCCTTGGTCTTGTTGAAATGACAAGAAAAAAAATCCGGCAGGAGCTTGCTACAGTTATGAATTGTGATTGTCCATGCTGTGACGGTAATGGCAGGGTCTTTACTACCGATACCCATGCAATGAATATTCTTAGGGAAATACGGGAATATCTTAAAACAGCATCGGCAAAGGCAATAAAAGTTGAGGTACATACATCTGTGGCCCCAATAATTGAGAGTTATTCTGAAAAGCTCATACAGGAATACTCAAGTATTCCTGGCTTAAGCATAAAAGTATGTCCGGTCAATGACTTGAAAGTGGGAGGACTTAGATTGGAAGCAAAATAAATATTCAGGGTTAAAAAAAGCCGGGATGCTAATTATTATGGCTGTTCCGGCTTTTTCGGCTTGTGTATAGGCATGTAAATATCCTTGCATAGGATGTAAAAACATGGTAACGTTGAATGAAAATGAGGACATGATCTCAAAGCCACTGAAACTTGGAATTATTATGACTCGGCATTTGGCTATTATCTCATAAAGAATTATTGGTGAATCTTTCACAATCGAGCAAAATGGATCTAAAGGTGGATATAGTATTGTTCAACTAAAAACAAGGATTGATGCTGCGGTGAGTAAGGGTTCTCTTCGGTGGTGGAGCAATTACCAGAATAGATGGGAAATATATATTGACATGACCTTTAACGTCAAAGATTAAAATTAAGGAGAGTACAAATGAGAAAGTATAGTATATTTTTGATTACATTAGTTTTGTTAACATTTTATTTTGTGGGGTGTTCTAACGAGTTAGGGGGTACCGAAACTTCAGTGAATACTTCTATAGGCATTAAGGCAACTGAGAGCTCAGTGAAAAATGGTTCTGACGCCATTAAGGCAGCCGAGGGTTCATCGGAAAATGGTTCTGATGCCATTAAGGCAGCCGAGAGTTCAACAGAAAATGACTCTGAGGATATTAAAGTGTCGGAGAACTTTTATAAAAGTGCTTCTGATACTTCCGACAGTGTGGAATTGACAAAGATAAATGATAATATTTGGGTACATACTACATACGCAGACTATAATGGAAGCAGGACTCCCTCAAATGGAGTTATAGCCCTTTCTTCGAAAGGATTAATCTTAATTGATACTCCGTGGAATAATGATCAGACGAAGGAACTGATAAAGCTGACGAAAAGTGTGTTTAATAAGGACATTGTACTAGCAGTTATAACTCACGCTCATGCAGATAGAATAGGTGGAATCGATACCTTGCTTGAGAATAAAATTGATGTAAGAAGTACAAAACTAACAGTAATAGAGGCAGAAAAATATGGATTTCAGAAACCGAAGCCTTCTCTGGATACCGAGCCCAATATTAATTTTGGGAATATTAATTTGGAAGTATTTTACCCTGGAGAGGGTCATACCATTGATAATATAACGGTCTGGTTCCCTCAGTATAAGGTTCTTTTTGGAGGCTGCTTAATCAAGTCACTGGATACAAAGGATAAAGGAAATACTTCTGAAGCCAATACTGTAATGTGGCCAGCTTCGGTGGAGAAGGTTCTGGAAAAATACCCGGATGCTGAAGTAGTAATACCGGGACACGGAGAATGGGGCAATTTAGACCTTATAAGACATACGATAGATTTGGTTAATAAGTGAGCTGACCTGAATTAGTCAGTCGCCGTCAGGGGCAATTTAATAAGCCGCCGTAATGGATGATTTATGGCTTGTGTCAGCAGTGAGTCAGATAGAGAACTTGGAATTAAAGAGATTGACAAGGGTTATGGGTTGTGCTAAAATATATCGGTAGCCGCTCGGCCAAGGCTTCTAAATATAGTCTTTTTGAAGCAATTCAATGTGATTATTGCCTGTGATGAACTCAGATTATGTGTGTATACGTCATTCAGGTCGGCGAGACTGTTAGTAGGAGGTGTATCAATGTACGCTATTATAATGACTGGTGGAAAACAGTATAAAGTGCAGGAAGGCGATGTAGTTTTCTTAGAAAAACTCGCTGCTGAAGAAGGAGCCGCTGTTACTTTTGACAAGGTTCTTGCAGTTTCTAAGGACGGTAAGGTTTCTTTTGGAGCTCCAGTATTGGATGCTGCTACTGTTAGCGGTAAGGTTCTTGGCCATGGTAAGGGTGAAAAGATCATAGTTTTCAAATACAAGGCAAAGAAGAACTACAGAAACAAGCAGGGCCACAGACAGCCTTACACAAAAGTTCAGATTGAAAAGATTAACGCGTAAGGGTTAATGATTAATGGTTAATGTAAATATATGCAGGGATAAAGCAGGAAATATTAAAAGGTTCGTTGTTAAAGGACATGCAGGCTTCGCAAGAGAAGGCAGAGATATAGTATGTGCAGCAGTATCTGCTGTTGCCTATACAGCAGCCGGAGCTCTTGGAGACCTCATCGGTATCAAGGACTTTTTTGAAGAGAGACATGGCTTTATGACATGCTCGATAGACGTTGATATTTCGCCTGAACTGAAGCACGATGCCGGAATAATAATGGCTACTGCTGAGATAGGGTTCAAACAGATAGAGCTTGCTTACCCCAAACATGTAAAGGTAATGGATGAGGAGGTGTAATCTCATGTTAAAGATTAATTTACAACTTTTTGCTCATAAAAAAGGTGTTGGTAGTTCAAGAAACGGTCGTGACAGTGCGGCTAAGAGACTTGGTGTTAAAAGAGCTGACGGTCAATTCGTTTTAGCCGGTAACATTCTTGTTCGTCAAAGAGGTACAAAGATTCATCCTGGCGTAAACGTTGGAATAGGTTCTGATGATACCTTGTTTGCACTGAAGGATGGAAAGGTTAAGTTTGCAAGACTTGGCAGAGATAAGAAGCAGGTTATGATAGTTGCCGAGTAAAAATTTATCGCATTAAAATTATTAAAGTAGGAAATGTGATATGCATTTTCTACTTTTTTAATTATATTTATTTTGATATTTATTTTGTCATTTATTTTTAATTGTAAATTGCTTATCCGGTTACTTTGTCTATATATTCGTATGTATTTAATTTATTTTTGGTTAACAGAATATACTTCCAGGTTATTTTTTAATAATTCAGTTACTTGGGTATAATAAACTCAGTTTAATAAACTGATAAGGAGAATGGAGCATAAGATGTTTATTGATAGTGCTAAAATATATGTTAAAGCTGGTAATGGCGGAAATGGAATGGTGTCCTTTCACCGTGAAAAATACATAGCGGCCGGAGGACCGGACGGCGGTGACGGTGGTAAAGGCGGAGATGTCATATTCCAAGTGGATCAAGGCCTAAATACCTTGATTGACTTCAGATATAAAAAGCATTTCAAGGCTGAACCTGGTCAGGACGGCGGAGCATCCAACTGTTCGGGAAAAAATGGAGAAGACATGATAATTAAAGTACCTTTGGGCACTATGGTTAAGGATGAGGAGACGGGAATGATCCTTGTTGACCTTGTCAAGCCCGATCAGACATATATTATAGCAAGGGGTGGTAAGGGCGGTAAAGGTAATCAGCATTTTGCTACTCCTACCAGACAGGTACCTAACTTTGCAAAAAGCGGTGATCTGGGAGAAGAAAGAAATCTCATATTGGAGATGAAAATGATTGCAGATGTGGGCTTGCTAGGCTTCCCAAATGTTGGTAAGTCAACAATATTGTCCATGGTTTCTGCTGCCAAGCCTAAAATTGCCAACTATCATTTTACAACTTTAGTTCCCAATCTTGGTGTAGTACAAATCGAGCAGGGTAAGAGCTTTGTAATTGCTGATATACCTGGTCTTATTGAAGGAGCACATGAAGGCGTCGGGTTGGGGCATGAGTTTTTAAGACATGTGGAAAGAACAAAACTTCTGGTTCACGTTGTCGATGTTTCAGGAATTGAAGGCCGTGATGCAATTGAAGATTTTGATACTATAAATTCAGAACTTGAAAAATATAATGCTTTACTTGCTTCCAGACCGCAGATAGTTGCTGCAAACAAGATGGATATCCCGGGTTCCGAAGTTAATTATGAACGCTTTAAGAAAGAGCTTGAAGGAAGGGGTTATAAGGTTTTCGGAATATCTGCAGCTACAAATAAAGGCTTGAAAGAGTTGATGTACTATGTTTCCAGCACTTTAAGTACGCTTCCGGATACTATCCTGCTGGACGAGAGCAAAGAGGAAGTGGTTGTATATACTGCTGATGAAGAAAAACCCTTCGATATCCGTATTGAAGATGGTGTATACGTGGTAGAGGGAAATTGGGTCGGAAAGGTCCTGGGCTCAACTAACATAACCAATTATGAATCTCTGCAATATTTCCAGAGAGCGCTAAAGAGAAAGGGTGTTATTGCTGCTCTTGAGGCTATGGGAATAAAAGAGGGAGACACCGTACGTATATTGGATACTGAGTTTGATTATACGAGATAAATAAGTTAAAAATATTGAGATATTATACTATATTGCGCGAGTACAACTTCGATAAATGGGAAGCCTGGTAAAAGTACTTAA
Source organism: Bacillota bacterium (assembly GCA_023431385.1). Taxonomy (GTDB): domain Bacteria; phylum Bacillota; class Clostridia; order Acetivibrionales; family DSM-1351; genus Ruminiclostridium. Next base: position 8,130 of record JAEYWA010000009.1, read on the forward strand.
ATTGTCGTGACTGACACAATTTAAAAAATACTTTGTGGGCAATCCATTTATTGTAGTTAGTATGGGAGCGATACATACCACTTAAATTTTTGTACTTATTTCAGGAGGATAATATGTTAACAGGAAAACAAAGAAGCTATCTCAGAGCGTTAGCAAATAACCTTCAACCTATTTTTCAGGTTGGAAAAGGCGGAATCAACGATAATATGATTAAACAGTTTACCGACGCCCTGGAAGCAAGAGAGCTTATAAAAGCAACGGTACTCCGTAATGCTGAATGCGATACACGAACCGTCGCTGAAGAACTTGCTGAAGCTGTTGATGCCCAGTTAGTTCAGGTAATAGGTAATAAGTTCGTACTATACAGAGAGTCGGAGAAAAGTCCCGTAATTGAATTACCATAAAAAACTTATTGAGTCGTTTTTACACTAACTTACATATTCTAGGAATGGAGTACTTGTTTGGTGAATATACTATAAGTATTTCAGTTTATATCCCATTTCCGGAGGTAAGTTATGCAAAAGGGAATTGATTTAAATAATTACGAATACGAATATCTTGATAGCCAAGATATAAAAGGAATCAGTGATAAGACTCTTCTGCAAAGAGTTGAAAAAACCTATGAATTTCTAAAATTATGTGAAATATATCTTCAGAATGTTAAAGATGACTACGGCAAAAAAAAGATTGCATGTCTCAGGGTGGATATTGTTAATTACCAGCTTGAGCTATTAATTAAGGAATGCTTTGTAAGAGGACTTAAGCACGGTTTAAAAATGACTTAATAAAAAAGGGGATGTAACATAAGCCCCTAAAATCACAAGTTGCCCCATGTAAAATTTAACGATTTTATGTGGGGTTTTCTGTATCTTTTGCTCGTAAATTTTGGTATAATATAAGTGTTGAAATGCTG
>JAEYWA010000101.1 GCA_023431385.1 Bacillota bacterium
GAACTACTCAGGATTGGACCCTAGAAGGAAAACTTAATTCCATAGAGTTTAATACTCTTGAATTGGTAAAAAATAATCCAGAACGAGGTTTAGAACGTTTTTTTAAGGTTCTTTTACATATAAAAAAGTACATTAGTAAATTAGATTTAGAAATTAGTGTAGTTCACTTACCGTCAGAAAGAACCTTTAGTCAAAATGACAATGGCCTCAAAAGAACGTGCTGTATTGATAAGGTATACAAAGAAAAGGCATTACAATGTTATATTCTTGAGTTCAGCCGTTCTGATGAATGGCCTATTTCTACTATTTACATTTACCCTCTATCGCCACATTATGATGACGGTAATTTTGAATCTCTTTTATCAATTCTGTTACATAGTGCTATTGATAACGCCGGACATTGGGATAATGAGGTACTGCGTAGCCAATCGGAATTTCGGTTTGAATTGACAAAGCATGTTCCGGGACAAAGTATTGAGAGATGGGCGGAGATTGTTGTGGAGAATATATTGTGATATATGCCCCATTTACTTATATTACCAGTTAAAAAATGTAAGTGTAGTTGCTCATAACCTGTTGACCTATAAGCAGGTTTTTTTTATAATATAATTATATTTTTATGTCCGTATAACATACATATTTTTTATTTTAAGAAGGAGCAGGCAAATGATTACTGAAAACCTTGGCATAAAAATCAGAGAACTTAGAACTAAAACAGGTCTTAGTCAAGAGAAGTTTGCTCTTAAAATTGGAATGGATAGAACATATTTTGCTAGTGTTGAACTCGGAAAAAGAAATATTGCGATTATTAACCTTGAGAAAATAGCCAAGGGACTAGGTGTTTCTTTATCCGAATTATTTAATGGGTTGTAAATTACATCCACGAAAGGGGCGTTGAGTATGCCTGTGCAAGTTGTTGATTTATTCTGTGGTGTTGGCGGCTTAACAAGGGGGTTGCTTGACGCTGGTTTAAACGTAATAGCTGGTTTTGATAATGATCCCACATGTGAGTATGCATATAATGAAAACAATAATACTCCATTTCATTGTCGAAACATTAGAGATATGACAGGGATAGAATTAGAGAACTGTTATGCCCCTGAAGCAATAAGAATTCTTGTGGGATGTGCACCTTGTCAACCTTTTTCTGCCATGAGATACAAATTAGGTGGTGCAAATAAACAAGACGAGAAATACAATTTACTTTTAGAATTTGGACGTATGGTTGAATATGTCCAACCAACAATTGTCTCAATGGAAAATGTCCCTCAAATACAAGAAACTAAAGTATATATACGATTTCTCAAATTATTAAAACGGTTAGGTTATCATATTAGTACACAAATTGTAAATTGCCCTGACTATGGCATCTCGCAAACACGTAGACGCTTTGTTCTTTTAGCATCACAATTAAGTGAAATCCAGTTGATTCCTCCTACACATGATCGGCAAGATGTGACTGTTGAAAAATTTATCAAAACATTGCCACCAGTTCAGGCAGGACAGGTTCATCCTAATGATGCAATGCATAGATCAGCACACCTTTCAGAACTCAATTTACGGAGGATAAGGGCATCTATACCAGGAGGATCATGGCGTGATTGGCCAGAAGAATTAAGATGCGATTGCCATCGTAAAGAAAGTGGACAAACTTACAGTTCTGTTTATGGACGTATAAAATGGAACCAGGTGGGACCAACGATAACAACACAATTTTATTGTTATGGGACTGGTAGATATGGCCATCCAGAGCAAGATAGAGCCTTAACACTTCGAGAAGGGGCTATGTTACAAACATTCCCAGCTACATATGATTTTATTAATCCCAATCGGCCTTTTTCTTTAAAAGATATTGCAAGACATATTGGTAATGCTGTTCCTGTTCGCTTAGGTGAAGTAATAGGAATATCAATTACTAATCACTTGTTAAAACATAATATTAATATAGAATAAGGAGGACAAATTATATGGGGAATAAGTTTACTATGTCGTTGAGTTTAAATGTCTTAAATCATTTAGGTATCAATTTGTACAGCAATATTCCTGCGGTTTTATCTGAGATAGTGGCTAACTCATGGGATGCAGATGCAAAAAATGTTATGATCTTTATTAATGATAATGAAATAATTATTGAAGATGACGGAAGTGGCATGTCCACGGATGATATAAATATGAAGTTTCTGAGAGTCGGATATCAAAAAAGAGAGACTGCCAGTTTCTCACCTATCTATAAAAGACCGTTTATGGGGAGAAAAGGGATAGGAAAGTTATCTATGTTTTCTATAGCAAAGGAAGTAGATATAATTTCAAAAATTGCATATGAAAATGGAACTCAAGAAATTAGTGCTCTACGGATGAATATTGATGACATTACAAAGGTAATTAAAAACGAAAATGAATCTTCAGATTATCACCCTAAAGAATTGAGTACAGAAAATATATATTTCGATAAAACTGGTACAAAAATTATACTAAGGTATCTAAAAAAAGGAGTTTCTTCACTTACACCTGAATATATAAAAAGACGTGTTTCTAGACGCTTTGGCATTATTGGTGAAGAATATAACTTTTCTGTAAAGGTTAACGATCAACTCGTTACTATTAGAGATCGTGATTATTTTCAAAAGTTAAGCTACATATGGTACTATGGCAATGAAAGTAGCAATTATGCGAATTTATCTACTAAAGCAACTCATAAAGAATGTAGAGATAACCTTATAAATTGTCATGAGAAGGAGTATAAAATTACTGGCTGGATTGCTACGGTGGACGCTTCTGGAGATTTAAAAGATGTAGATGAAAATTTAAATAAAATTGTGATACTTGTAAGAGGAAAGCTCGGTCAAGAAGATATTCTTTCAGAATATACCGAAGGAGGGCTATATTCTAAATACTTGATTGGAGAAATAAATGCGGACTTTTTTGATGAAGATACTTTAGAAGATATGGCAACAAGTAGTAGACAAGAATATCGTAGAGATGACGAAAGATTTGTTGCCTTAAAACAGTTTATATATAATGAATTAAAATATATTCAAGGTAAATGGACAGATTTACGAAATGAGTCTGGTGAGGAAAAAGCACGTGAATTATTACCAGTAATTGATACATGGTTCGGTTCATTAAAAGGGGATAATCGTACTTATGCTAAAAAAATGTTTGGAAAAATAAATCAAATTGTAGCTGATGATGATAAGAAACGTGAAATTTTAAAATATAGTATTCTAGCATTTGAAAAATTAAGGTATTCAAACAAATTAAGTGCGCTTGAACAAATAAATATTGAAAACATGGCCATAGTAAAAGATATTTTTTTAGGTCTTGATGAATTAGAGGCCACTCTTTACTATCAAATTGTTAAAGAAAGAATCGGAGTAATACGCAAATTTAAAGAAATAACTGATGATAATACACGTGAAAAAATTATCCAAGAATATCTTTTTGATCATTTATGGTTACTTGACCCATCATGGGAACGTGTTGATGGGACTGAATATATGGAGAAAACTGTGCTGAATGCGTTAGATGTCGTTTATCAAGGATTAAGCGCAGAAGAAAAATTAGCTCGTTTAGATATCGGATATAAGCAAACTGCGGGTAAACACATTGTTGTGGAATTAAAAAAAGTGGACAGAATTGTTCATCTTGGTGAGCTAATTCAGCAGGTATCAAAATATAGTAGTGCACTTAAAAAAGTGTTAGCAAGCACGGGAAACGGAAATTCGGCGTATGAAATTATTTGTGTACTAGGGAGAGATGTAGATAACGATGAAAGTGCTGGACATAGGCAAGATGTAAACGATTCATTAAAGGTTTTTAATAGTCGAATAGTTTTTTATACGGAGCTTATTGAAAATGCATTTAAATCATATAATGAATATATTATATCAAACAAAGAATCTCAACCCCTTATTAATATGTTTAATAAATTAGAGGAAGGCCTATCAGAAATGTAAATTATTTCAACTGGAAGCATCGATACCGTCGTTTACATCCGTTAAAATCTGCGTAAATATACGTTTTTCTAAATAAATCAGAGTAATCCAATCCATTAAGAATGGATTGGATTGTCTTTTGGGGGTGTTTTTTGCTTAAGTGGCATGCCTTAGCACATTTTTCAATAAGATCTAAATCTCCGTACCAAATAGATTTTCTATTTTGATTTATCATAATTTCATGCATAGCATAAGCAATAGTCATTTTCATACTTTTCCTCAAATTGTAAGTTGATTTTTTTTTACTAACTATGTTATAAGATATGTATATTTAGATTTTTAATACGATATGTTAACTTAGAAGAAGTATACAATTATTTTATTTAATAAATGTGTCACTATAGTAATAAAGATCTTCGGTATATAACTTTTTTTGTGTATAGAAGCTATTTTACAATGACACCATGCGGATTGCAAGATGTAAAAGTATACAACTTTATTAAACCGAAACACTTGTACCCGGATAGATAACAAAGTAAAAATCCAAGTATGTAGGTTTGACCTATGGACTTGGATTTTATTTTACTTTAGTAGTATATCCATTTCAAAAATTTAATCACAGTTTCATTAAGCTTTCAATTTCTTCAATTAATATGCTAGGTTTAATATTAAGTTTACTGCAAATTCTAAATATTACATTTAACGTTGGTTTTCTCTTTTTTCTTTCAAGAAGACTAATATAGGTTCTGTCTAACCTGCATCTAAAAGCTAATTCATCCTGAGAAAGTTTATTTTCCAATCTATACTTTTTTAATACTATGGCTAAAGACTCTTCTAATAACATAATAAGTGCTCCTACAAGAAAATTTATTAATATTCATATCCAAAGTTTAATCTAAAGGTTCCATAAATAAACGGACTATAGTCGTCAATCTGATTTTTTATGATATATTGGAAAAGTATTATATTTCTTTTAGCGAAAGAGGGAATTCCGTTGAAGAAAGATGACATTGAACAGTTAAGAGAAAAACTTAATAACCTAATTTCTAATGATTCAGATTACTCAGAAATTTTGAAGATAAGCCAGGAATTGGATATATATGTAACAGAATTCACAAAGACGAGGATGAGCAATAAAAGTACTATATACAGTAATAGAGGACCTACTAAATAATAGTTAAGCATACTAGTAGTTGAACAGTTTTTGGTTGAAAATTCTTCTGCTGTATGTTATTGAAAGATAGTATTTCATATGATGAGGATATTATAGATTCTGCATTAAAAGATAAATCATTTGAAATAGAATTTGGCTTGGCTTGTAGTGGCAATTAAAAATAGACTCAAATAAAATGATAACTATTTGTAAGTAGCTATAATACATTTGAAAATGCAAGAGTAAGATCGGCAGCAATAACAGCAAGCAAAAAGTTTTTTAAATAATTGGTTGAGTAAATCAGCGAGTCTTTATACAAGGCCGGAAAGTACTACATATAGTAATATTACTAGGCTGTTTGAACTAGTAAAAACAAAAGTTTGATTTCTAGTGAATTAATTAATGAATTAAGTTTTTTCTTTGAAACAAGAAGGTTATAAATGGACATTACGCAGATTTAAGCGATATAGAATATGTATACCCTATGATTTTTGATAATAACACAGAGCTTGCTTCAACTGCTGCCCGAATAGTCTCAGAGGTAATGGGAACATTGCAGCGATAAAGTTTGGTACTGCTGGTTCCATAGTCGGAATATAGAAGCTGAACTAATGTTAGAACGGACCTCTATTCCTTAACACTAATTAAAAAGGAAGCCTAACTATATAATTTGTGTTAGGCTTCCTTTTATAAATATGTAGATAAACACAAGCTGACAGCAGTACCCCTTAGGGAAAGAAAAGGTAAAATAATATTCCTACTTTATTGACTCCAAAAAATGCCAATGATAATGATTTTCTATAATGAGTAACTTTCATGATTTAACAGTAGCCTTTATTAAGCATGTTGTATAAGGGACAATATTATATTATAATAGTTAAAGTAAATCCCTGTTATGGTATATATTAGCAACATTTAAAATGAATAGGCTATAAACATATAGCAATTTTAATACAGTGTTTCATAGGGGGTTTATTGGTAAGTTTATTCATGGTACCTACAGTTAGCGCAGCTGCAAAGGTCAGTGTGACAGTTGATGGAAATGTTGTCAAAAATATAACCTATATGTGGAGGGTAATCGGTCCTCTGTGATACAGTTAGAACCACTCACGCTGCTTTTACAGTATGCTGATAGCTGGAGCGGGTTA